>NZ_JBNXVP010000049.1:0-48381 GCF_050565645.1 Leptolyngbya sp. AN10 | reverse complement strand
GGGATACGCAACCAGTGCCAGGGTAAATGCTAGAAACAAGACACAGAGGGGATTATAAAGTTCACTAAATTCGCTAAGAAAAGACATCGAGTTGTCCTGCATGGAGGCAGTTCCCGATGTCAGAAAACAATGTTGGCTTTACTGTAGCAGGTTTGTTAGAAGTTACCACCACAGAACAATCCAATCTTGCCATTCCAAGTTGGTTAGCAGAAGCACTTTTGGTAGGACAATACTGGAATCAGAGTGGATTGCTCGACCAGTTACAGCAGCAGGTTCGAGTCAGTCGCGGGCGGATGGGACAGTATGAGGTGTGTGACTTCGCACTTTTACTTCTCGCTTATGCGGTCAGTGGAGTCGAAACTCTCAAGTTATTTTTCCAGCAGCTAGAGAGCGTTAAGCCTGTGCTAATGTCAGTCTGGAAACGAGAAAAGTGTCCAGTCGCAGCAACCTTGAGCCGTTTTCTAGCCGATGTCGATGAGTCTGCTGTTGAGCAGTTGCGAAACTTATTTGAGATGGATTTACTGGCACATCCAATTGAAATGAACACCGCAATGGGATTGAGTGACCGCACTGGAGCGCGATGGGTAATCTTTGATGTCGATGGCACGGTCAAGGCGACTCGACATCGTGCTTTAGTCAATGCACCAACGCATCCACAGGTGAAGCGGCGCAGCGAAAATGCTTGCGCTCCAGGGTATGGCGGACGCAAGCGGGGAGACTATGTTCGCACCCGCAGCACGGTAGCTTGTGCCCATACCCACGAATGGCTAGGCACGTTTGCTGCTCCTGGCAATGGCACTCCAAAGCCAGATCTTGCTCGTGCTTGTGGCTTAGTGAAACGCTATCTTCAGACCCAAGGGTTAACTATCGGGCAGGGCATTGTTCGACTCGATGGACTGTATGGCAGCGAGCTATGTTAGCCCGCTGCAACAAGCGAAGATCGCTTATGCCATTCGTTGTCGCGACTATCATTTGCTCACTGACCCAACCGTTGTAGAAGCGCTAAGGCAACCCCCTCATGCCACGATTACCTATCCGGATAGTCCTCATCCCCGCGAACTCTTTGATATTCCTTGCCTGGATTCGACCCGACGCGGCTACCATGAACCGATGCGCCTGGTGATTGTGCGAATGGAGCGATTTGACAAGCGCAAACGGGCAGTGGGCAAATGCAACGGGAAGTACATTCATGAGCTATTTCTCACCTCCCTTCCAGTCGAGCAATTTACCGCAACCGATGTGCTGAATCTCTATTGTGGTCGGGGTGGATTTGAGCAAACGCTTGCAGAAGAAGACAAAGAACAAGATGGTGACCGATGGTGTAGTTGGCAAGCACAAGGACAAAGCTTTTGGCAGATTTTGAATCAATGGGTGTGGAACTGGCGGATTCGAGCAGGAGCGGCACAATCGCCTCAATTGTGTGGGCGGCAAACAGAATGGTCGTCTGCTCTACCAGAGAGAACCGAGGAGGTTGCGACTCCTCAACCAGAAGCCCCTCAACCAGCATCTGCGCCTCAATCTAGTAAACTACCCGCCCCTCGCTATGGAGCCATGACGGTTTCGGAGGGTTGGGCGAAAAGTCGTCACAAGTATGCAGGCAAAGACTTCAAAATCCTGGATGATGAATCTGTGGAATGTCCTGATGGGCATCGCATGTACCGCCGTGAAATTCACTATACACGTCGGGGCGATATGCAAATGCTGTTTAGTATGAATCCGCGCATTTGTGCCCACGAGATACGCAACCAGTGCATTAAGAGGACTCAGAACGCTTGTCAGATAGACGGTTGAGTAAATCAATCAACCTGGGCGACACGCCAAAAATCTCAACAGATATCTGTCGTGTATTGGATCGGATGGATGTGTTCACCCGTTGTATTCGCGGTTGGCACTTAGGGCGAGGATTAGATCACAGTCTGACTCTGACGGCTCTCAATCAAGCCTTAGAACATCACCAGCCGGAAATTCATCATACAGACCAAGGGGTGCAATATGCTGCGACTGGATACGTTGACGTGCTGAAACAGCGAGGGGTGCAGATTAGCATGGCAGAAGTGGGAGAGCCAACGCAGAATGGCTATGCAGAACGACTGATGCGAACGATTAAGGAGGAGGAAGTGGACTTATCGGAGTATCGCAACTTTGCAGAAGCGTATCAACAGATCAAGACGTTTTTGGAAGATGTGTACATGAAGAAGCGGATACATTCGTCAATTGGGTACTTAACGCCGATTGAGTTTGAAGATGAATGGAGGAAGAAACAGTAAAATAAATGTAGAATTGAACAAGAACAAGCAGTATACTAATAGAAAGGCAAGTACTGCTAAGAACGCTCATTGAGTTCAAGCGTGAGCAGGAAGAGAAACAGTAAGACAAACCTGAAAACAAATGAAGGAAGCAGTATACTGATGAACAAGTAAATGCTGCTAAAAATTCGGAGTACCTGGTCTAGTTTTGAGGGTTCATTTCAGGGTCTACATTGCCGCATTGCGTTTAGCCGATGGTCAACTCCTTGTGGTTGCAACCCAAAGCGCTCCCAAATCTGCCATTCTCGATTACGCGAAGCGCTGGGGCATTGAAACACTTTTTGGCATGTTCAAGACCCGTGGCTTCTGCTTGGAATCGACCCATCTGACAGACCCAGAGCGATTGAGTAAGCTACTCGCCCTGCTTTCATTAGCCTTATGTTGGGCAATTCTCATCGGGGAGTGGCTGCATCAGCTCAAACCGCTCACGATTAAAAAGCATGGTCGCAAAGCTAAAAGTATCTTTCGCTATGGCTTCGATCATCTTCGCAATATTGTTCTCAATTTCGAGCAAAAAGCAACTGAATTCATGCAAGTTCTACAATTTTTGTCCTGTACTTAGATTAAATCCTCTAATGATGAAGGTTCCACCAGGTGCGCCGTAACTGTTTGAACCATCGACTACACCACTCACCGTTTCTACTGCTTCAGTAATAGTTCTGACGTTACGATCGCGCAGCACCTCTTGCGGCACAACCTGAATCGACTGAGGAATATCCCGAATCGGCGTATCCGTCCGCGTCGCCGTACTCGCATTTGGCACTCGATAGCCTCGCGCTCCCTCCCCCGTCACCGTAATCTCTTCTTCCTCTCCTGCTTCCGGTGTCACTGCCAACACTAACCCTTGTCCAGCAACAACCTCGGCTGTCGGTAAATCATTCAGCCCAGCAATCCGAATCCGAATGTTAGTCGCATCTATCTGAGAGACAGTAACCCGACTGATTCCCGCTCCCGGATTCTCTGCCTCAAAGGATTGTCCATTGCTCAACGCTAACACTGCATTCGGAACCGTGAGAATCAGCGTATCTCCTTCGGATTGTTGCGTCGCTTGCAAACTCTGACCTGCTTCTGTTTCGAGAACCACTCGCAGTCCTCCATCAGTCCGATCGAGTCTCACCCCCGTTACCCGAACAATGGCAGCTTCCACCTGTGCCATCCATTCTTTCACCGAAGTTGCAGGACGATCGCGCTCTTGCAGATGCGGAACTTTCTCCTGTGCTGTTCCTGGTAGCGTCCAATGTACGCGCTGCTCCGCAGATACCGGAAGGGTCGCGCCTCCTGAAATGACGATCGCCAACAATACTCGCACAGATGATCCTACACTCATCGCCCACTCCTTACAAATCACTCTCTTGCAAATTACTTATCAAAAGTAATTTGCAAGAGAGTGTAAAGAAGTTGCTCTGGGTCTGTCTATCCAAAATGCGCTAATCCTAATCCAAAAAACGCCAAACGGCTAAATTCAGAAGTTCAAGGAGCCGAATCGCGAGTCAAACAAATAATCGGGCAACGGGACAGCTAAAATCTGGCAACAAGGGCGATACGATGTCATCGCCAACAAACAACGTGACAACTAACTTTAACAGCCCCCGTTGCCGACGATAGACTTCCACCTGCTGCGATCGCCAGTCCAAGATCCAATACTCCTGAACTCCCCGCTCTGCATAAAGTTTTAGCTTGGTTTCCCGATCGCGGCGCTGGTTTTCCACTCCCGGCGATAGCACCTCCACCACCAGTTCAGGCGCTAGAGTCAGATGACCCGCCTCATCTAACCCGTTCGCCAGCCGCTCTTGGCTCACCCAGACTACATCTGGAATCACATTATCTGCATCGCTAAAGATCACCCCAGGAGCTTGAACTGTTTCACCTAGTCCAGTGGAAAGTGACCAGATATCGAGAGCGCTAGCCGCACGGTTTGCTGTTTTTTGATGTTTCCAGTGAGGTGCTCTCGTCACCAATAATTCTCCATTAATGATTTCGTAACGGTTGCTACTTTCGGGCAACAGTTCCAGATCTGCCGTCGTCCAACGGATGCGTTCATCGCTGATGGATGGGTTCATACAACCTCGAAGGGGGAGAGAATAAACTTATTCTAGTAAAGATGTGCGTTTTCCTGCCAAACACTGACTCGGCGTAATCCCAAATCGCCGCTTAAACGCAGTCGCAAAATGCCCCAAATGCCCATACCCAACCAAAAGCGCCACCTCAGCCACCGATCGATTGCCTTGACGCAATAGCTGTTCTGCCTGATCCAATCGTCGTTGCTTTAAATACCCCACAATCGTTGTATCAAACAAGGTCTGAAATCCTCGCTGAAGCGTGCGATGGCTCAATCCGACTTGTTGAGCTAACTCTGGCAACGAAGGCGGATTCACAAACTGCGTCGTCAAAATTGCCCTCGCCTGGTGCAACCGCTCGATCGTCTTCGGTTTTAATCCGAGTGAAACTTGATTCTGTGCAGTATCTTCCGCAATCAGATCAAGGTGAATCGCCAACAGTTCTAGCACCTTTGCCTGAAGGTACATCCGCTTGGCTGCACCCCGATATGGCACATTCCACATCTGCTGAACCAGCGATCGCATTTCTGGCGTAACTTTCGGATAAAACGAAGCCTTCCACTCTTCCCCTTTGAACAATTGCCGAATCGTATCCGACTTGCGCTGATGATCATCTAAAAAAGCAGATTCCAGAACATCTGGATCAATCTCAACATTGATGTGAGTAATACGCTGTCCACCCTGATACCGCTCAATATAGGCAGGCGAGAGCCCGCTTCCTGAAAAATAGCTACAACTTCCGCCGAACAGAGGGTAGATACTACAGCCCATAAAGCTAGAGGAAAAAATCGTCATCTGAATCAGGTGTTCATGCGCTGACACCTTCATCCCGGAATCCTGATAGTATTCGATATCCAAAAAATTCAACCAGACCCCAGGCAACAACTCCATTGCACGACTGTACCCCCGCCCTAAACATTCTGGGACTCCTGTCAGTTCCTCAAACTCATCCAAAATCAGATTGCTGGGACAAGTGATAGGAGCCTGCTGCTCCAATTCCTCTAAGTCAGATTAATTAAGAATTAGGGTCATGGTGGGCTAGATCAGGATTGCAAGTACTGTGAATGGCAATTATTCGCAATAATACCACGATCGCGCTCAGAGAATTCCCGACTGCACCCGCCAGAGTTTCGCATAAGCCCCATCCTTCTCCAGCAATTGCTCATAAGTACCTGACTCAACAAATTGCCCATGCTCCATCACATATAGCAATCCTAGATGAATGGTTATCGTTTTCAGAAATTGTTACCGTCTATAATCGCAGTAGAATGGTTGATTTCAGAGGACTGGCTCCATGCAACTGGAAGATTATTTCAATGTATTGTCACCAGACGATATTCGGCTCAAAGGGACTCGGATTGGGATTGAGTCAATTCTGTACGAGTACATCTATCGTTGCAAAACACCCGAAGAAATCGCCGAACAATTTCATACGGTGACGCTCGAACAGGTCTACGCCACCATCTTGTATTACTTGCATCATCGCTCAGAGATAGATGCGTATCTGGCAGACTGGCTGGAGTTTTCTCGCACGATGCGGGAAGAACAGGAGCGAAATCCTTCTCCTGCCAGACTGAGGTTTCGGCAAATACGGGAGGAGCAAGCTGGCAAGCAATTGCAGGAACACTAATGGCAATTCGGTATCTATTGGATGAGCATCTCAATCCAGCGTATCGCGCCCAACTGGTGCGACGTGATTCTGAATTAGTAGTGCGGATTATTGGGGATTTGGACGCGCCACCCAAGGGCACTCTCGATCCAGAAATTTTGATTTGGTGTCAAACGAATGGATTTATCTTAGTGACGAACAATCGCAAGTCAATGCCGAAACATCTGGCTGACCATCTAGCGTTAGGTCGTCATATTCCAGGAATTTTTACCATTAATACCGATCGTAGTATTGGGCAAACCGTTGAGGAATTAATCATCATCGCAGGGGCTTCCTTTGAGGATGAATACCAGGATCGCATCGAATATTTACCGATTAGTTGAGAACGTCGATCGCAGATTTGATCCATGCTACGGCTAAATATTCAAACCACCGCGATCGCGCTCATTGAACAGACATCAACGTAATCGCATCTCTAGCACAAGCTCTGAAGTAAGCGCGATCGCGCTAAGGTTCTTGAGAGTGCGCGCTGCTCCGCAGATACCGCAAGGGTCGCACTGCGGTGAGAGAAATCAGAGTACCACAAGGGCGATCGGAGTTCTGGAATCTTGGCGCGATCGCTGATTCTCCAGTAAGATTGGACAAATCAATGGTCTGGATGTGGGTTGACGAATGCAATTCACCTGGGATGAAAATAAGCGGCGCTCCAATTTAGCAAAACATGGATTTGATTTTCTCGATGCTGCACAAGTTTTTGAGGGGGCAACTTTCACGTTTGAAGATGACCGCTATACTTATGGAGAGCAACGATTCATTACAATGGGGATGTTGCAGGGCAGGGTAGTAGTGATTGCTCATACCGAAGTGGGGGATGAGATTCGAGTGATTTCAATGCGGGAGGGGACGAAACGTGAACAAGCCATTTTCTTCCAAAACTTCTGAGACGGATTGGGAGCGGATTGATGCAATGACGGATGAGGAGATTGATTTGTCTGAGATTCCAGAGGTGACAGAGGAGCAGATGAGCCGGGCGGTGCTGCGTGTTGGGGGAAAGCCTGTTGAACGGGGGCAGCGTCGGGTTGAGATTCTGCTAGATGCGTTTGTTTTGGAGTATTTTGAGACGAAGGCGGGTGAGCAGGGATATCAATCGCTAATTAATCAGGCTTTAGTAGAATACATTCGTCAACATTGAAATTTAAGAGTACAGCGTCTACTTACGGTGTGATGTTTTCAGCGATCGTATGTCTGTTCACAATAAGCAATGCGATCGCGGACTGCTCCTCAAACTACGATCGCGCTGTGCCAAGAGAAATCAGAGTACCACAATGACGATAGCGGTCTTTTCTTCAAGCTGCGGCTCGCTGGCTGAATGAATGGTCAAGGCGATCGCACCTGGTAAAGCTACCGCGATCGCATTCCTAGCACAAGCCCTGAAATAAGCGCGATCGCAGTTCTGGAAGCTTGACGCGATCGCGCTAACGGAGAAATCAGACAATACCACAACGACGATCGCGACGTTGCAGAGATGAAGGGGCTTGGCAGACCAGTAAAACGACAGTTAAGAAGTGTTGACCAAATATTTGTAAAGGTCATCTAATATCTTATTGGCTCCTGAAATACCGAACGATCTCCAATTCTCTTGGCTGACAACATAAGCACGATTGTTTTTAAATGCTTTTAGCCTACTGAAAATGGAATTTTGAGAATAGAAGTTTGGCGATCGCTCATCAATATCAACAATAAATACGACATCAGCATCATATTCATCGATCGCTTCAATGCTGAGCATCCACTCCTTGCCATCAGGTAGAACTCTATACCGTAGCCCAGCATCAGTCAAAATATGAGAAATGGAATCACTTCTAGCAATTGTCCAAATGTAACCCTCACCGTAAAAAATGACAGAGATCTCTGCTTTCTGTGCCTGTTTTTCCAGTCGCTTTCTTAGTTCTTCAACTCGTCTTTGGTATTGATCCAATTCTTCCTCTGCTTTCGCTTCTTGACCAATCAATCTAGCAATATATCGAAGATTCTCTTTAAAGAAAGCTTTGTTCTCCAAGTTTGTATTTGACGCTATGTCAGCCTCGGTAGGAATTGAAACAGTAGGCGCGATCGCGGATAACAACCGATATCGTTGATGAGTATTGCTGTAATCTGTCGATAAGATTAGGTCAGGCTTAAGCATCAAGATTTCTTCTAATGAAGGCTGTGCTGAGTCTCCAACATTCTTGATTTCTTTGACTTCATTAGAAGATACACCCAGAAGAACCTCTTTCCCTTTGCTGTTGTGAGACGCAAAACCAATAGGTTTAACACCCAGAGCGATTAGAGGATCGAGTATGATACGAGAGTCTAGTGCAATGATACGCCGTGGCTTAACTGGAACGCAGGTATCACCAAGTTTGTGTTGGACGACTCGACACTCAGAAGGAGACAGCAAGGAGGGGTGAGATTTTTTAATGATAGGTTGGTAGCAAGCTGCAATTAGAGCTAAGGAAAGAATCACAAGTAAGGATAGTTTAACTAGGTGATGCGACTGTCTTTTCATCATGCTCGTTCTTCGATCGCAGGCAGGATAGTCTATTCATGATACAGGGTTGGACTTCTAGTTAATATCAAAGGCGTTAGAATGTCCAACCAATCGAACCTGTGATAGTCAAGGGCGCATCCCTTTGAATAAAGGTTCTGCCGAAAGAATATCTAATTGAATCTACATCAAACAGATTGCGAATATTAACTGCTGCATTAAAGCCATCGCGACGGTAGTACACTGCTGCATCAGTTCGTAAGTAGCTAGGGATCTCAAACGAATTTGCTAGATCGCCCTGTCTTGCACCAACGTAAAAGAGACCTAAGCCAAACCCTAGCCCTCTTAAGTTGCCTTGCTGAATTTCATACGTCGTCCAAAGACTGGCTTGGTTGAAAGGTACGTTGTCCAATTGATTGCCAACGGGAGTCGAGTTGTCTTTTGTGACTTCTGCATCGGTATAAGCATAGGAAGCAACAATTTTCCAACCTGGCAAGATCTCGCCTGCGACATCTAACTCAATGCCCTGACTTCTGGCTTCTCCAGTCTGAATCGAAAAACCAGGATTGTTCGGGTCAGGTGTAATCACGTTTGTTCTAGTAAGGTGATACGCAGCAAGAGTTGCCGAAAGCTTGCGATCTAAAAAGTCTGTTTTTACTCCTACTTCGTATTGAGTTCCCCGCGTTGGTTTGAATGCTCCCCCATCGGGATTAATGCTGAACCCGCTGCTTGGTTTAAAAGAACTGCTGTAACTGGCATAGAGAGAGATAGTATCGCTGGGCTGATAAACCAAGCCAACACGGGGGCTAAAGGCTCCATCGTTGATCACTGGCTCATTAGTATCATTGCTACGGATTTCCAGGTCAGAGGATGTCCAATCATAGCGACCACCAATTAGTAGCTTCACGTTGTTGCTCAAAGCTATTTGATCCTGGAGGTAGATGCCATAACTTTTGTTTAGTTGACCATAGGCAAAGCCTGGTGAATATTCGGGTCTTGGAATATCGTAGTTTGGATTCAAGATATCTAAATCCGGTACCGTGGTACTAAAAGCCCGATAATCAAATTCAAGATAGCTGATATCAAAGCCTGCTAAAAGTTGATGAGAAATCGAGCCAGTGTTAAATTTCCCAAGCAAGTCAATTTGTCCGAAGTAGCTATTTGCCCACTCGCTAGATTCCTCAGCGAATGAGTCTGTCAGAATACGATCGTCAACGAGGGTAGAAAACCCATTTCGGTTAAGAGTTCGCTGATTCAAGACGATCGCAAGATTACTACGCACCTGCAAATTTTCACTGAATCTATGATTTAGATTCAAGCCAATTCTATTCGTTGTGACATCCTGCAAAACTAAACTAGGATAGGCAGGGTAAAAATTTCGAGGCGGTAAGCTGCCATCGCTCAGTAGAGGAACTTCAAAAATTGGATTATCTGCAAAATATCGGACGTACTCATAGGATAGGTTGAGATCTGTCCGCTCTCCCAATCTCAAAGTAATTGAAGGAGCGATCGTGGTTGTCCCAGAACTCACAAAATCCTGATAACTTCCAGCGCCCCGATAACTAGCAATGAACCTGTACAGAACATTACGGTCTGCTGTTAATGGTCCAGAAAAGTCAATACTAGGTTGATAGAAGCCATAGTTTCCTGCTTGGAATGCAATATTGTAATAAGGCGTGTTGAGAGGTTTTTTAGTAACAGTATTAATGACTCCACCGGGTTCCTGAGCGCTGAATAAAACTGAAGCGGGTCCTTTCAGCACTTCTATTTGCTCGATCGTTCCAATCGATGACACAGAGTAGTAATCATAATCTCGGAAGCCGTTTCTTAGGTTGCCTCCTGAACCCTCGCCGATGTTAAATCCTCTAATGAGAAAAGTTCCACCTGGCGCACCGTAGCTGTTTGAGCCATCAAGTACACCACTGACTGTTTCTACTGCCTCAGCCGTAGTTCTGACGTTACGATCGCGCAATACCTCCTGCGGCACAACCTGAATCGAAGCAGGAATATCCCGAATCGGTGTATCTGTCCGGGTTGCTGTACTCGCATTTGGGACTCGATAGCCGCTTTGCCCTGCACCCGTTACCGTAATTTCTTCTTCAGAGGCATCTTCATCAGGTTCGACACTCAGCACCAAACCCCGATCGCTCTTCACAACCTCAGCGATCGGCGCAATTCCATCTCCCACAATCCGAATCTGCACCGTCGAAGCATTAATTTGAGTTGCTGTGATTTCTGTAATGTCGATCGCTGGCTTCTCTGCCCGAAACGATTGCCCACTCGGTAGCACCAACACCGCATTCGCAATCTCAGCAATCAGCGTATTCCCTTCTTCTCGCGTCGTCGCTTGCAACGTTCTACCATCAGCAGTGTCAAGCTGCACCTGTAGACGATTCTCAACCGGAACTACTCGAATCGCAATGACTTGAGCCGTCGCCGCTTCTACCTGTGCCACCCACTCTTTCACCGTCTTTGCTGGAGCAGACACATCCCGAACGGTTGTCGGTTCCGCTGCTCCCGCGATCGAGGTGACAAACACCGATAGAATGCTGAGCATCCAGGCTATATTTTGCGCTCTCAATCCTTGCTCCAGCGTCGATCGTCCACTCATCTCGCCACACCTTCTTGAAAATCTCTCTCAAGAAATACCAAAATTAGACCGTGAATCACAAGCGATCGCTGAGTGCTAAAAGAACTATTTTTGGGTGTTAGCGGGAATTTTTTGGATTCAGATAGTCCTTGGGATTGACTCCAAATCTCTTCCGAAACGCTTCTGCAAAGTATTTCCGACTGCGAAAGCCCACCCGCTGCATCACCTCACCCACCTTCAGTTCTCCCGCCATCAACAACTGCTGCGCCTGCTCCATGCGATAGTCGAGCAAATAAGCAAACACAGGCTGACCAAACACCTGCTTAAATCCCCGTTTCAGCGAATTATCATTCAGTCCCACCTGTCGCGCCAACTCCATCAGCGAAGGCGGTTGCTCCAAATTCCGCAGCAAGATTTCCCGCGCCAGATGAATTCGATCGACCTCATCTGGCTTTAGTGCGATCGTCAATCGTCGTCCCTGCTGTGCTTCCCGTTCCTGCTCCAACATCAGTGCGGCAACTTCTAACGCCTTACTCTCCAAATACATCCGCTTGGTCATGCCCTGATACGGACACCGCAGAATTTGCCAAAGAACGCGCTGCATCGTTGGAGAAAGCGATCCCACCCGCGCATAAGACGGTTGACTCGTAGACCCAATCAAGTGCTGAAACTCTGATGGTAGTTCTCCTTGCCGACCCACAAATGCTGTTAATACCTCCGGCTCCATCTCGATCGTCACTTCCACGATCGGGAACTGACCGGAACAAATCATTGTCTGCTTGGGAGTGATACCACTGCCATACAGTGAGTATTCCAGGTTGCCCACTTCTGTACGAGCATCCAAATGATCGCCTGAGAGATGGCAGTGAAACCGAACCGCTTCTTCCCCTTCTGGGTTCGCCTGTTCCCAGCGATCGCGCATTTTGTAGTGATCTACCTTGATTGTGATGCCATCGCGCAGGGCAATTTCTCGTACATATCCTTGAGCCAGCCACGCGGGTTGAGGCATCAGCAAATCGTGCTGATCTTCTAGATCAGGATATTGTGCTTGACTAATTAACTCTTCCTCGTAGTCAGCCCAAACTTGCTCAGACATCGAGATAGTCATGGTAATCAGGGTAGGAATTGATGAGAGTAATTCCTAATTGTACTCTCCAAAGGTTGGCATAAGTTCCATCCTGCTCTAACAATTGTTCATGAGTTCCTGACTCAACAAACTGCCCGTGTTCCATCACATAGATACAGTCAGCATGGCGAATCGTTGAAAGGCGATGCGCGATCGCGATCGTCGTTCGGTTCTGAGTAATTCGCGCCAAAGACTGCTGAATCGCCGCTTCCGTCTCATTATCCACGGCAGAAGTCGCTTCATCGAGAATCAGAATCGGTGGATTTTTGATCACGGCTCTGGCGATCGCTAATCTCTGCCGTTGTCCTCCGGATAGCTTCTGTCCCCGCTCTCCCACAATTGTTTGATAGCCTTCTGGCAGTCGTTCAATAAACTCATGTGCCTCTGCTACTTTTGCCGCTGTGATAATCTCTTGCTCGGTTGCATCAAAGCTCCCGTAGGCAATGTTTTCTGCAACAGTGCCATGAAAGAGAAACACATCTTGACTGACTAACCCAATGCTGCGACGAAGATCCTGTAAGTTCAGATCTCGGATATCAAGATTGTCGATCGTTATTCTGCCAGAATTCACCTCATAGAATCGCAGCAATAGCTTAACGAGTGTACTTTTTCCTGATCCAGTTGAACCCACGATCGCAGTTGTTTTCTCAGCAGGAATATGCAGCGATAGATTTGTTAGCACAGGGCGACGACTGGGATAAGCAAAAGTTACACGATCGAAGCTTACTTCGCCCTGAACGTTTGAGAGTGCGATCTTTCCAGTCTGAATCTGCACAGGCGTATCGAGCAAATCCATAATTCGTTTTGTCGATGCCATTGCGCGTTGATACGAATCAAAGATTTCTCCTAAGTCAACTAATGACCAGAGTAGTTGCTGAATCAGAATCAGAGCAATACTATAGCTTGCGATCGACAATCTACCCGAAAATGCTGCAATTCCGCCTAATACTAATAATGTTGTAAATCCGATTAGAACTAAGATGCGAATGAGTGGTATGAATCCCGCAGACAGTCGAATGGCTTTAGAGTTATTGCGACGATAGGCGTTACTTTCTGCTTTTAAGCGATCGCGTTCATACCCCTCAGCCGTAAAGCTTTTGATAGTGGTAATACCGCTGATATTGTTTTCGAGCCGAGCATTGAGATCGCCGACTTGCTCACGTACACGATCGTACCGAGGCTCTAGCAATTTTTGATAGCGCAATGAGCCGAGCAGAATAAACGGCATGGGTAGCATTGACGCGATCGCAATCTCGACAGGTAGAACTAGAAACGCACCAACCATCAGAATGAGAACTGCGCTGACAATTTGAATGATGTTATTTGCGATCGTATTGAGGAAGTGTTCGAGTTGATTAATATCATCGCTGAGTATCGCGATTAAGCCGCCTGTGGTCTGTTCTTCAAAGTAAGCAGATTCTAGCTCTTGCAGATGAGTGTAAGCATCTAAGCGTAAGTCGTGCTGGATATTCTGAGCAAGATTGCGCCAGAGTAAGTCATAGCCATAGTTCGAGAGCGATTCGAGTCCCCAAATTAGCACTGTGAGCAAGGCGAGTAGAAAGAACTGATGAATGACACTCTGAATGCCGAATTGAGATAAGAAAGAGTTTTGCTGTTTGAGTAAGACATCGATCGCGGCTCCCATGAGTGCGGGTGGTGCGAGATCCATTAAGGTATTCACGATCGAACAACTTGCTGCCATCCAAATCTGCGATCGATAGCGTTTCCCATAGTCCAACAGTCGAAGTAAGGGAGTTTTAGATTGAAGCGGCTTAGAGGTTGGCATTGTTGAATTGCAGAAGTGTTTAATGTTTAGCCTACCGAGTGTTGGCGCACAGCAAAAGCCAATTTTGGCGGTTAGCGGAACTTTTTTTGAATGCTAGACGGACTTTTTTCAGGGGATGAGATCAATCGGTGAGGGCGAAGTAGGGCGATCGCCCTAAGTCATTGAGCGATCGACATTTTGGGGAATGATAGAGCGATCTCAGAAATCATCGAGCGATCGACAATCAGAACGCGATCGTGCCGTCGATATCGCGGAATGCTGGCGTAAGTCTTCCAAAGCAATTGGTCTTCTGCCAGTGGGGTACATGAAATCAGAGGCGGAAGTGCTTGTAGACCCGATGCACCTAGTAGGGTAGTCGATCGACTTAACCTTTCAACAGGGTTACTAAATGCACAAGCTCTGGCAGGATCAATTTCTCAAGTGCGAGTTTGACCGCATTTGATGAGCCAGGAAGCGAGAAAATTAATTTACCTGAATAAACGCCCGCGATCGCTCTTGATGTTATTGCTCTCGATCCAATTTCGGCGTAGCTAAGAGAACGGAAAATCTCCCCGAATCCTGGAAGCGTTTTTTCGAGCAATTGTTCGATCGCGTCGTAAGTTGTATCTCTCGGTGCGATTCCTGTTCCACCGCTCAGAATAATCGCCTCAGTATCAATCTCTAATTGCGATCGAATTTGATCCGGTTCATCGGGAACGATCGCGTAATGTGCGATCGTATGTCCCGATTGTTCTAGAAGCTGTTGGATCAATTGACCACTCCGATCGGTTTCTCTTGTGCGCGTGTCGCTTACGGTAATCACAGCACAAGAAACGGAAATTTGTCGATCGTCGGGATGAGGTTGCATTATGACTTTGTAAAGCCTAGACCATTTGATTCTGCGTAGCGATCCATAAACCGCATAAAGCGATCCCAATCTTCGACGGATTTCATAATGTACAACGCTTCAAGGGCTGCGGGTTGACCATTGATGAATTTCGCTTTTACTTCGCGGGTAAGGATTTCGCCTTCCTCATCGATCATATACATTCCGGTAATGCTATCGGTGTTTTCTGCTTCTAATGCTTTAGGTTTATCAAAAATAAAAGTTGCAGTTCCGTTGCTGCCGTCTTTCGAGCGGGTCAGACGAACATCGGGAATCACGTTTTCGGTAATGCCTCTTGAAAATTGAATTTCTGCCATGATGTACGATCGATGAGTTTTTGGATTCGATCTATTCTCCCATCTTTGCGGAACTTAACAGAGAATTTAAGAATTCGATTTGAGTTTGAGCCACGATCGAATCTCTTTCAGTACCCAAGCCCGCTCGAAATCAGTTAGTTCTTCGCCAAATTGATGCAGTCGATATCCAGTTCGATACGGACCTGACGTGATTGTGATTAGTCCATTCGAGTCGCGTCGGACTTCTCGAATATCGCGGGTAATTCCCGTCATTCGATTACTCATCGTTTTGAATCGCTGGGTTTCTACTACGAATTCTCGTCGATCGAACTTTACATAAGTCCGCTGAAATTTGGGATTGATGAACATAAAGAAAACTACTAATCCCAAGATCAGAATCCAGCTTGCAGAACTTAGTGCGCCTGCAATCAGCATCAATACAAAGATCGGAGCAGCAAACATCAGAAGCGGGAGTGCTACACCTGCCATGATTAGCCCTAGTATTTCTGAGCGAGAATCGTCTTCCTGAGCATTTTTCGGAATGATAATTTCTAGACGTTTTTTCGATCGCACTAATTGAACTCGCGTATTTTTCGGACGCTCGATCGGTGCAGTCGAAACTGGACTTTCTGAATATAAATGCTCAAGTGCTTGAGCCGCAGATTGAAATCGCTGTTCTAGATCAGGATGAGTCAGTTGATCAATCCAATCTGCCAACATTGGAGAGATCGTTACTAAATTACGCCATTGAATTCTAAGTTGTTTTTGAGGTAAATCTGCTGGACACACTCCCGTAAGTAAATGAATCAATGTTGCACCTAACGCATAGAGATCAGAACTAGGAACCGCACGCCCGCCAAACTGTTCGATCGGGGTATAGCCATAAGTTCCAACTACCGTAAACGTTGTGCCTTCAACAGTCGGACGGTCTTGAACGGCTCCAAAATCGACGAGATAAATCTGCTGATCGGCTCCTAGAATCAGATTGCTCGGTTTGATATCACGGTGCAGAATGACCGGATTGAGACCATGCAAATCGCGCAGAATGGTGAGAACTTCGATCGCAATTTTTCGCGCTTCTACTTCTGAAAATCGTTTGCCGTCCTGAATTAATTGTTTCAGTGAAATGCCAGGAATATAGTCTTGAACTAGCCCAAACCAAAGAATACGATCGTCGATCGAGAACGAATCTCGGCATTTCGGGATTTTCAGATGATCAAGCTGTCGTAAGATTTGCGATTCGCGCTCGAAGAGTTTGAGATCATCCCACTGTGATTGTTCTCCAAAGGCTAAGAGCTTCAAAACCACAGGCTCAGAATTCATCGATTGATCACTTGCCAGCCAAGTTTGCCGTCCGGCTCCATGACCTAGTTTCTCCTTTAGTTGATAGCGATCGTATAGGACTTCACCCGCACTCAGCATCGATCTCAGACTCCCTAATCGGCTAATAGCGACTCTCTTCGCTCCCGATCATAGCGATTCCGTCTTTTCTTTAGCCGAAATTGTGGAGTTGGGCTACCACCACTTACGCGGATTCATAATCCAGCGATTCTGTTTCGGAGGCGGTGTAGAAAGTCCACGCCCTCTCAAAAATGTCCAAGTCGTCGCATCTACAACTCCAGTCACTCGCAAGCGCGATCGCTCCTGAAAATCTCGCACCGCCGCTTCTGTCTCATCCTCGAACATTCGACTCCGAGCAATGTTGTAGCCATGCACTAATAACAATCCTTGAAGTTCACAAACATCCGCACCCCAACATCCGCACCTCAGCGATCGCGTTCCAGGCTGCACTGAGGAAGTTAGCGCCATCCAGGTTTTTTCACCAACAACTCCATCAATTCTCAATCCTTGCTGATGTTGGTAAGCTTTCACAGCAGCTTCAGTGAATCGATCGAAGTCTCCGTTTAATCTGACCTCAAATCCATGCGCCCGTAGAAGTTCCTGCAATTCCATCACTTTGCCACCTTGGTCCCACGGGTAAAGTATCGGTAACTCAGACGGTTCAGGATTCATCGCTTCTATTCCTTCAACGCATTGCTATAGTATGAATCGAAAAAATCGCTTTCGATTGTTCATGCCACATTCTTTAATCGCTGTTGTCGCCAGAACAATCCACACCAAGCAAACAGCATCATCACAAAACCGATCGCACAAACTCCATTCCACTGTGCCCGATTCCAAGCAGAGGTTCCCAAATACGATCCTAATGCGCCACCGACAAAGTAAAGCATGATATACAACGCATTCAGCCGACTATGAAATTCCATAGGCAATCGATAAATCGTCGCTTGATTAGAAATCTGCGTCGTCTGCACACCCAGATCTAAGAGAACCACGCCTAGAATCAATCCTAGTAATTGTTTCCCAAAAATCCAGAACACTAAAAACGAAGTAGTCGTCATCAGAATTCCGACTTGAACTGTAAATCCTGGACTCCGACGATCGGCAATTCTTCCAACGATCGGAGCCGCGAATGCTCCTACTACTCCGATCAATCCAAACAATCCTGCTACACCACTTCCATACTCATAAGGCGGTTGAGCTAATAGAAACACAAGCGTACTCCAGAACACGCTAAACGCTCCAAACGACATCGCTCCAATCCACGATGAAACCTGAAGTGCTGGCTCTCGTTGGATCAAACTGAACATCGATCGGAGCAATGCGGGATACGCCATTTTCAAGCTTGATTGATAGCGCGGTAGCTGTTTAGAAAGCGCGATCGCTAAAACAATCATTGCCACACTTCCCAACCAATACATCACCTGCCATCCGTATCGTTGCCCGACAAATCCGCTCACAATCCGCGCCACCAAAATTCCAATAAACAATCCACTCATCACCATGCCAACCACTTTTCCCCGCTGTGCAGGTTCACATAATTGGGCAGCAAATGGAACCAAAATCTGAGCCGATACCGCACTCACTCCGATCGCAAAACTCGCCACACTCATCCAAATCAAATTCGTTGCGGTTGCTGCGATTAAAAGCGCGATCGCACTAAGAATCGTCATGATCACGATCAATCGTCGCCGCTCTAATCGATCTCCTAACGGAACAATCAAGAAAACCCCGATCGCATATCCCACCTGCGTCAACATTGGAATCGCGCCCACCTCCGCAGCCGACACGCCAAACTGATGAGCAATCTTAGCTAAAAGTGGCTGATTGTAGTACAAATTTGCGACCGATGCCCCTGACGCGATCGCCATCATCCAAACTAACGAAGCCCTCATAATTCCAAACAGCGAACAATGTTGAGGGTTATATCAGAAACACCCAGATTCCGCCTGTATCGAACGTGCAAAAAATTTGTGAACTCTCCTGGAAAACTTGAGGCAAGCTGTAAAGAAACAGGGGAAAGATCAAAAAACTCGCACTGAGTCGAATCTATCCCGTTACACTGTTTGTGTCCCGAACCCCTTTGTTTTGCTGAGGAGAATGCGCTCATGGCTCACGCGCCGATAACGATTACAACGATTAACCCGATTCAGTTTGGTACGGATGGATGGCGCGGCGTGATTGCTGCTGATTTTACCTTCGATCGAGTGATGCAAGTGGCTCCGATCACGGCTCAAGTTTTGTCGGAAGTCTACGGTGCAGAAACCGGAAGCAATACCGTGATCGTGGGCTACGATCGCCGTTTTTTATCCGAAGAGTTCGCCCGAACTGCGGCAGAATCAATCCGCAAAATGGGCTTTGATATTCTGTTTTCTGAAAGTTTCGCTCCCACTCCCGCCTTTAGTTGGGCAGCTAAAAAACTGAATGCGTTAGGCGCGATCGTCATTACTGCAAGCCACAATCCTGGAAACTATTCAGGCTTGAAAGTCAAAAGCGCTCATGGGGGATCAGTTCCACCCGAAGTCACGAAAAAGATTGAAGCATTACTCGCAAAGAACGAGCCTGCTGCTGAAAAGACACCCGGAACATTCACGACGTTCGATCCTTGGGAAAGTTACTGTGAAGGATTGCGATCGCTAGTCGATACCTCTGCCATCAAAACCGCGATCGAGCAAGGTAAAGTCACCGTATTCGCAGATGTGATGCACGGAGCAGCGGCGACTGGATTATCCCGATTGCTTGGAGTTGAAATCCATGAATTGAACAGCGATCGTGATCCTCTCTTTGAAGGTGGTGCACCGGAACCTTTGCCGAAGTATCTCCCCAAAATTCTCCACACCATTCAGAATTTTGATGGCAACAGTTTAGCGGTTGGATTGGTATTTGACGGAGATGCCGATCGAGTGGGCGCGGTCGATGCAAAAGGGAATTTTCTCAGTTCTCAAATTCTGATTCCGATCTTGCTCGAACATCTAGTGGATAAAGGCTTCACAGGTGAATTTGTCAAAACTGTAAGTGGCTCAGATCTCATGCCCTTGGTTGCAAAACTCTACGGATTGCCTGTGTATGAAACCCCGATCGGGTACAAATATATTGCCGATCGTATGCTCGAAGCGAAAGTGTTACTTGGCGGCGAAGAATCCGGCGGGATCGGATACGGACATCACATTCCAGAACGAGATGCGCTACTTTCTGCCTTGTACGTTCTCGAAACTGTGGTGCAAACTGGAACTGACTTAGGCGAACTGTATCGTCGTTTGCAAGAGAAAGCCGGATTTTCGGCAGAATACGATCGAATTGATCTCCCGCTTGCCAGCATGGAAGTCCGCGCCAAATTGTTAGAGCAATTGAAAACGCAACCTCCACAAGCGATCGCTGGAAAAGCCGTAGTAAGCTGCCAAACCGATGACGGTTACAAATTCCGATTAGAAGATCAAAGCTGGCTGTTGATTCGTTTTAGTGGAACGGAACCTGTCTTGCGTTTGTACTGTGAAGCGTCATCGATCGAGCAAGTTCACCAAACTTTGAATTGGGCAAAAGACTGGGCGAGCTAATAGTATTCATTAGAGGGTGTTTGAGAAGTAATCGTTGATCGCATTCACCCGCCCGGAAATGAATCTCCGGGCTAATCGGGGGAAGCCCACTAAACTGGGCTAAGAACTCCGTATTACGCTCCCAGCCCGCTTTAGCGGGGTTTCTTCCATTAGCCCGGAGATTCATTTCCGGGCGGACTCGCAACGCAGCAAAGCCGCTTTTTATACTTTTCAAACACCCTCTTAGAGTGTTTGCATGAAGTAGCTGCAAATTCTATTCGCCCAGGCATCTACACGAAAAGTTTACTAGGCAGGATTAACCGCCTTGCGCTCATCCCTGCCTAATGATTTCCTGGCAAACACGGATTTCGTCGATCGCTTTGGCTTGCAAGATGAGAGAGCTTTTTGGAGAGATTTATGAAAAAGACTCTTGTTCTCGGTCTTGCAGGCTTAGTGATGTGTGCGATCGCGCTTCCACATCCAACAGGATTCGCCAACGAACCCGCAAAAACTCCCGAATTGCATCGGCGCTCAATGGAGTACTTGACCGAATTTGAGCGAGTCCACCAAGCTGCATTTGGGCGAACTTCTGCGATCGCATCCAATGACCCAACCGCCGTAGAACGCTGGAGAACGATGCTAAATTGGCGGGTTGAAAGCGCTCTCACCTATTGCAAATATCTGCGAAACGGCGGTACTCCAGAATCCGACACGATGGATACGATCGCTGAATCGATCGCTCGAAACCGTCAACCCTCCTCGAAAGACACTCAGACCGAAGCAAAAGAGCTAAGACAGGAATTTCTGGTTATGATGTCGATCGCGCCAAAATATTTCTGCCCAGAAAAAGCCAAATCGTAAAACAACCCTTTTCACACGAAAGACCTCCAACCTGATAGCCGGAGGTCTTCAATTATTCAGCGCTCAAACTAGCCGACCTGAACCTGATTGGTATCAACGGATTGTGCACCGTTTACGCTACGAGCAACCTGAACCATCTTATTCAAAACATCCTGACTCGGAACACTCCCTTTCAGCACCACAGTCGTCCCCAACTGTGCCACCCAAAGCGTATTCACATCATCCAACTGCGGATCTTGGTCAAATGCCAACGCCACGCGCTTCGCCAAACCACTTTGGTCGTACTCACCATTCAATCCCACCCGTTCAGGCGCGATCGTGCCACCCACTTGAGCCTCCGCAGGAGCCGATGCCACTGCCTGCGGAGCCGCTTGACCGCTCACCGCCTGTTGAGGATTTGCAGGCTTCTCTTGCCCAAAAAGTCTTTGTAACCAGCCCATAACAATTCTGACTCCAAATATCACTTTACACAGACAATTGAGCGATCGAGTCATCAGAATGTCCATCGCTCTAGAGAAGGAATCCACCTCGATCGCTGTCGTGTTTTACCTTATCGATAAAATTCTTCGGGTTCAAGATATTTTAGAAATTCTTTTGCTCGTGGGTGGACAAGACGGAACGATCGTTGCACCATAGAAAGACAAATTGTTACTCAACATACAGCAATGAAGCACACGCTCTCGGTTTTGGTCGAAGATGAAGCCGGGGTTCTGACTCGGATTGCAGGATTGTTTGCCCGTCGTGGTTTCAACATCGAAAGTCTGGCAGTGGGACCCGCTGAACAAATGGGCGTTTCACGAATCACAATGGTGGTTCCTGGAGACGATCGAGTGATCGAGCAGTTGACCAAACAACTTTACAAGTTGATCAATGTGATCAAGGTTCAAGACATCACCGAAGTTCCGTGTGTTGAACGCGAACTGATGCTGCTGAAGGTGAATGCAGGCAGTTCGACTCGATCGGAAATTGTCGAGTTGGCGCAGATTTTCCGGGCGCGTGTGGTAGATGTTGCAGAAGATTCGCTGACTCTGGAAGTGGTAGGCGATCCAGGAAAACTGGTCGCGATCGTTCAAGTGCTGCAAAAGTTTGGGCTGCGCGAAATTGCTCGAACAGGCAAAATTGCTCTCAGCCGCGAATCGGGCGTAAATACAGAATTCCTCAAATCGTTGGAAGCAAAGGTTTAGAGATTTGTTTAATAGAATTCGGAGCTACTGTTGATCTAAAAGGGTGTTTGAAAAGTATAAAAAGCGGCTTTGCTGCGTTGCCAGTCCGCCCGGAAATGAATCTCCGGGCTAATGGAGGAAACCCCGCTGAAGCGGACTGGGAGAATCATTCGGAGTTCTTAGCCCAGTTTAGTGGGCTTCCCCCGATTAGCCCGGAGATTCATTTCCGGGCGGGTGAATGCGATCAACGATTACTTTTCAAACACCCTCTAAATACAAGCTCTGAATTCTATTAAAAGAACCATAGCCCAATAAATGCAAGTGGTTCAGTCTGTTTCAACAGACTTTGTTCCGATAGCCCCGAATTCCATTCGAGGGGCGATTCAGGCGATCGACGAGCTTCTTCAAATCACATTCCTCTCCTTCAAACCACATTCCTAAAGTTTCTGCGATCGACTCGGACAAGCCAATTTCTTCGTCGTCTTCGCTGCTTTCGGTTTCTCAGGAGCTTGAGTCGAAGGCTTAAGTGATCGACAAATCAAGCTTTCCGTTCCCGATGGTGTGACCGCAACAAGCCCAACATAGCTCTTCAGATCTGCCTCACGTGGAACGGCTGTAATCACCGAATCGGTTCCCACTCGTAATCGATACGCATAACTGTAACTTTGAGAGATCACATTTGCCGATCGCTCTAATTCTTCCAAGCTTTTCGCAAATCGATTATTTTGCTGATAAAACTTCTGTTGTGCAGCGGTCATCGCCTTGAGATAGGTTTCCGCTTCTTTCTGCTTCTCACTCGCGCTATCCTGACGCGGCTTCATTGCCGAATTGATCGAGCCTTGCGATTGACTTTTCGCGGTTGACCAAAATGCCATCGTACCGCCTGCGATAAAGCCACCAACCACCACGAGCGCGACCGGAATCGCATAGACTCGCCACCGAGTTTTGAGCCAGCCCCGAAACGATAATGATTCCTCTTCAAACTCTTCTTCAATGGAATCTTCTACGATCGCTTCTTCAGGCTCTTCGTCTTCCAATTCGATTGGAGAGGTAAGCGTTGCGACTCGTGAAGTGGGTTCCGTCGATCGCAGTGAAAATTCCCGTGTCCAGGCAAAATTTTCTTCTCCGAGCCGTTTTCCTTGTGCTCTCACCGCTCGAATCGAGTCATTGCCCAATTCCAGCAGCCCTTTCTGAATAAATGCCACCAGCGTCTCTTGATTCAGCGGCTTCTGAGACTCCAAAAAAATGCACAGACAGTCCTGATCCATTCCCGCACGTGCCGTGATGCCTTTCGGGGACAACACCGCATTCATCAAGGCAGCGATCGCATTGGGTTCACCTTGCTTCGCGAGTTCTAATAGATTCGACTGTTCCATAGACACACTAAATTGGACACGCTAAAACGGACGTTGCGGGAATGCCTTACTTATACCGCTGAAATCCCGATTCTGTCTAATTATCCGCACGATCGTAGAATCGTTCAGGATCAGAACCGTCTGATTTGGAGAATTTCAAACTTCTCAATCAGGACTTAACATCTCAGCACGAATTCATGAAATCGCCGCAAAGATTTGTCATAACAGCAATTTAGCCTATTTTTGCTGTGAATTCTTACCGCGCCAGGGAACACTCAGATTACACGGGCAAGTTGCCCCAAAAATTTGTGGATCTGTCACTTCAGGAGCAGGGCGGTGCAATCTGTTAAGCAACAGCAAATTCTCGGCTATTTCATCGAAGAAGCGAAAGAACACCTCGATACGATCGAGCAAGGTTTGGTCGATCTCGCGGCAACGATGGCAGATTCGGAGCGTGTGAACGAACTTTTTCGGGCGGCTCACTCGGTCAAAGGCGGTGCTGCCATGCTCGGTTTTGATGGGATTCAAAAAACCGCTCACCATTTCGAGGACTGCTTCAAAATCCTCAAAGAGCACCCCGTTAAAATTGACCAACGTTTGGAAGACCTTTTTCTCAAAGGCTTTGACACGCTGAAAGAATTGATCGAAGCACTGCAAAGTCCGTTTGGATTACGTGAAGAAGATGCCCTGCAAGCGGTTTCCGAAGCAGAACCCACCTTTCGAGAACTGCAATCCTACCTGAATACATTGATTTCAGGAAAAAGCTCATCTCCGAAATCGTCTTCCTCTCAAACCGCTGCAACTCAGATCACGGCTGTTCTCAAAGCGATGTTGCAACTGTTCAAACAGGGTGATTCTCAGAAAGGACGGCAGCAATTAGTCGCGCTCTGTAACCGTTTGATTCAAATCAGCAGCACCACTCCGAACTGGGTGAAATTGCTGCAAACCGCGCAAAGAGCGATCGCGAATCCCAAAAATTCTTATGTCACTCTCGCTCCTGTCGTCATCAAGGATCTGAAGCAAGCCAGCGATTTGCTCCTAACTGGAAGCGCTAACAAAATCAGCGTGAGTGAGACTTTAAAGAATCTAGTTAATCCGCCTGCTCAACCTGCAAAATCCACTCCTGCACCTGCCGCCAAACAGCAAATTTCGATCCCCCTAGAACCGAGAGCCGCTGCTCGATCGCTACTCGAATCCTTCAACAAATCCGAACTGATCGAAATTGCTGACTTCATTATGAAAGCGATCCAATAAGTAGATGGGTGAGATTAATCGTAAGATGCGTTTCGACTCCGCTCAACGCGCAACACCCGATTCTTCGAGGGTTGAGCGCAGTCGAAACCCAAACCCAACGAGTGGTTTAATTTGGCTCTCCTACTTAGTTCCTTTGCCTCTAGACTTGTGAAAGAGCAGTCTGGAGTGGGGCAATGGCAAAGATTGGATTTATCGGCACAGGATTAATGGGTTTACCGATGGCTCAGCGCTTGATCGAGGCGGGTCATTCGGTCACTGCTTACAATCGAACTGCTGAAAAATTGAACTCTCTAAGTGGAGCCGTGATTGCTTCTTCTGCTTCGGAAGCGATCGCGGCTTCTGAGTGTGTAGTTCTCATGCTCACGAATGCTCAAGCCATTCAAGAAACGCTGCTTTCTGATTTTTCAGTGTTACGCGATCGCACTGTGATTCAAATGAGTACGATCGCGCCTGATGAAAGCAAATTGATTCGGAATCAAGTCGTTGGCGCAGGTGGAAACTATCTCGAAGCTCCAGTATTAGGGAGTATTCCCGAAGCGAGATCGGGAAAATTAATCGTCATGGTTGGAGCCGAACCGGAACAGTTTGAAAAATGGCGATCGCTACTGCAAATCTTTGGGGAGAATCCGATTTTGCTTGGTTCAGTGGGTTCCGCTGCGACTGTGAAGCTTGCATTGAATCAATTGATTGGATCGTTGACGAGTGCGTTTGCTGCGAGTCTTGGATTAGTGCTGCGTCAAAATGTGGATGTTGAAGCGTTCATGAAAATTTTGCGACAAAGTGCCTTGTACGCGCCGACCTTTGACAAGAAATTGCAAAGAATGGTCGATCGAGATTTTGAAAACCCGAATTTTCCCACAAAACATTTACAGAAAGATATGGGATTATTCATTGAAACTGCACAGTCAGCGAATCTTGAAACGGCATCAGTTGAAGGTGTCCAAGCGGTTTTAGATCGAGCGATCGCTGAAAATCTATCCGATTTGGACTATGCGGCTTTATTCTCGATCGTTTGTCCCGATCAGTAAAACTACACAAATATAATTTTTCTCTAAATAGTTGAAATCTGTAACACCTATCACTTTCCGGAGTGGTAGGTTTTGCGTTGAAATGTAATATAGACCGCCCCCGCAAAAGGTCAGATTTCAAGTCAATTTGTCCGAATTTAAGACATCAGAGAAAAGCTGAAATGAGGGCTTTTTAGAAAGCAATGTGAAGACGATTGTTTTCTGGGCAATCTAAAATCAGCGTCCCTAAATTTATTCCGAACGTTCAGCCCAGAACTCACAGGATTGTTTGAACACGATCGCAGATTTGATCTGCATTTGTGACCCCCCTAGCACATCCAATATCGAACCAGTTCAAGTCAACTGTGGCTTCTGAACGCTTAGCGGCTGAGTTTTAATACCGCGACCATTGCCGTTTGGGTTCACAAAGCTATGCGTGTTTTGATTTATTCCTACAACTATCATCCAGAACCGATAGGCATCGCGCCTTTAATGACCGAACTTGCTGAAGGGTTAGTTCGACGGGGGCATCAAGTTAGAGTCATCACCGGAATGCCCAATTATCCGCAACGCCAGATCTATGAAGGTTATCGCGGTAAGCTCTACAGCACTGAAGAACGCAACGGTGTCATCATTCAGCGCAGTTACATGTGGGTCAAACCGAAACCTAGTTTGATCGATCGACTTCTCCTCGATAGCAGTTTTGTTTTTACCAGTTTTTTCCAAGCGCTGAAAGGTTGGCGACCGGATGTAATCCTGCTCACGGTTCCGCCCCTTCCGGTTTGTGTTCCTGCGGCACTTCTAAGCTGGTTCCACAATTGCCCGATCGTGCTAAATGTCCAGGATATTCTCCCTGAAGCAGCGGTTCATGTTGGACTGTTGAAGAATAAAACGATGATTCGGGTGTTTGAAGCCCTAGAAAAGTTTGCTTATCGAACGGCTCATACGATTAGCGTGATTGCGGATGGATTTGTCGAAAATCTTGAAAATAAAGGTGTTCCGTCAAGTAAGCTCACCTGTATTCCGAATTGGGTCGATACAGGGTTTATTCGTCCCATGTCTAAGGAAGAGAATGCGTTTCGTCGCGAAAATGGGCTAAATGGAAAATTTGTCGTTCTCTATGCAGGAAATATCGCGCTGACACAAGGGTTAGAGACGGTCATTGAAGCGGCCGCGAAACTGCAACATGTTCCAGAGATTGCTTTTGCGATCGTAGGAGAACCGAAAGCGATCGCGCAATTGAAACAGCACTGTGAACGACTCGGAGCGGATAACGTGAAACTCTTACCGTTCCAACCGCGAGAGAAATTACCGGAAATGTTGGCGGCGGCAGATGTGGGGTTGATTGTGCAAAAGCGCAATGTTGTTTCGTTCAACATGCCGTCGAAAACCCAGGTATTGCTTGCTAGTGGTCGGGCGGTGATTGCTTCGGTTCCGAGTACGGGAAGTGCAGCGAAAGCGATCGAGAAAAGTCGCGGTGGCGTTGTTGTAGAGCCGGAAAATCCAGAAGCATTGGCAAATCAGATTTTGGAACTATATGAGAATCCGGAACTTGCGACGAAGCTTGGAAAACAAGGACGGCAATATGCGATCGAGCGGTATTCATTCGAGCAAGCGCTTAATCAGTACGAAGTACTGTTCGAGAAAGTTGCCAATATTCCATCTGTGAAACCTGCTTATCGATTGAGTGTGGATAAATCGAGCAGCTAGAAAGTTTGATCCCCGTGATTTATGTCGATCGGAGTCTGAAATGGCTCCGATTTTTTTAGTTTGAATGGGAATACTGGGGCTGTCATGGCTGATTTTGGCTGTGCTGATTTTGGCTGTGTCGTGCCCTCTTTGTACTCAGATTATGACTTTCTCTAAACTCCCCATTTCGGTGCTCATTCCTGCCCGCAATGAAGAAGCCAATTTGCCCGCCTGTCTTGAAAGTGTGGCGAGAGCCGATGAAGTGTTTGTCGTGGATTCGCAGAGCAGCGATCGATCCGTTGAAATTGCAGAACGGTATGGGGCAAATGTCGTTCAGTTTCACTTCAATGGACGATTGCCGAAGAAGAAGAATTGGTCGCTGGAAAATTTGCCATTTCGGAATGAATGGGTGCTGATTGTAGATTGCGATGAGCGGATCACACCGGAGTTGTGGGAAGAGATTGAGGTAGCGATTCAGAATTCAGAGTTTGAAGGGTATTATCTCAATCGCAAAGTGTTCTTTCTGGGTCAGTGGATTCGATTTGGCGGCAAGTATCCGGACTGGAACTTGAGATTGTTTAAGCACCAGAAAGGACGCTACGAAAATCTTGGCACCGAGGGGATGCGGAACACTGGAGACAACGAAGTTCACGAACACGTTGTGATGTCGGGAAAAGTCGGCTATCTGAAAAATGATATGCTGCACATCGATTTCAAGGATTTGTATCACTGGTTAGAACGGCATAATCGCTACTCGAATTGGGAAGCACAGGTTTATTTGAATTTGCTGACTGGGAAAGGTGACGACGGCACGATCGGCGCAAATCTATTTGGAGATTCGGTGCAGCGGAAACGATTTTTGAAGCGGATTTGGGTGAGATTGCCGTTCAAACCGACATTGCGATTTCTATTAGCGTATGTGATTCGGTTAGGATTCCTGGATGGTAAAGCGGGCTATATCTATGCACGTTTGCTGAGTCAGTACGAGTTCCAAATTGGCGTGAAATTGTTTGAATTGCAGCAGTTTGGCGGCACGTTGAACACTCCGAAACCTGTTACTCAAGCGATCGTACAACCGGAATCATGACGCAAATCAGATCCTCGATCGACTTAAATGCGCCTCCGCTAGTCGATCTTCGCTCTTATGATCAGTCCTGGTACGATCGCGGTCGTCCAGGCTGGTACGTTCTACTCTGGTGGCTGGTGCAAGCGATCGTATTTCCAATCACGCCTCAGCCCCTAAATTCGATCCGATGTTCGGTTCTGCGATTGTTTGGAGCCAAGATCGGTCAAGGTGTTCTAATTCGTCCAACTGCACGATTTACTTATCCTTGGAAGGTTGAGATTGGTGATCACAGTTGGATTGGCGATAATGTTGTCTTTTATAGTCTCGATCGCATTTCTATCGGTGATCACTGTGTCATTTCTCAGAAAAGTTATCTTTGCACCGGAAGTCATGATCTAAGCGATCGAGCATTTGGACTAGAAACGAATGCGATCGAGATCGGTCACGGGGCTTGGATTGCGACTGATTGCTTTATCGCTCCAGGAGTTCAGATTGGCTCAAATGCGGTGATTGGGGCGCGGAGTACGGTTCTGAAATCGATGCCTGCACAATATGTGTGTTGGGGATCACCTTGTCGATCGCAGCATTTGAGACAAATGAGTTAAATTACCAATCACCCCTGGCTTTTCTGCCAGTCATCTAAAACCCCAATGAAGAAACTCGCCATTGGATGATTCATGAATTGTTCAAAGGCTTGCAGCCCACCCGCTTTGAGAGCGCTTAAAATTCGGTATCGTAAGTTAGGAGTTCTGTCGATCGTTTTAATGGCTTCCGTTGCGATCGTCATTCTGTCGAGTGTTGTACGGGCTGGATAGGTTTGTTCAAGGCGCTCCAACAACTGCTCAACCTCACG
The DNA here is from genome assembly GCF_050565645.1 of Leptolyngbya sp. AN10. Classification (NCBI taxonomy): domain Bacteria; kingdom Bacillati; phylum Cyanobacteriota; class Cyanophyceae; order Leptolyngbyales; family Leptolyngbyaceae; genus Leptolyngbya; species Leptolyngbya sp. AN10. The sequence continues at coordinate 19,097 of NZ_JBNXVP010000049.1, read as the reverse complement.
AATGGTTTCGATCAGATGGTCTGGTAGTGTCTGGTTCACGCCTCCAAGCTGTTGAGCATGAATTGTGCCTTTATTCACCCCAACCCCAAAATTACCGCTTTGTTGAATAATTTCGTTTTTATGACCGCTCATTGTTCAGATCCCTCGTTTTAAAGCGACTTAAATGCTCAAATTATCGATCGACCCTTGATTCACGCCTACCCCAAAGTTACCGCTTTGCTGAATTACATCTCCCTCAACTTGGAAATGATAGTGAACTGAAGTGTCTTGATTCTCCATGACCTCATGAAGTTTCGCCATAACCTCATCGACAAAAGGTTCATATCGATGACGGATTGTAAAAGATCTGGAATCATTGGTAGAAATCGAAATGCAATAGCGCACACCATCGATCATGCGATGACTAATCTTGTCGTTGAGTTTGGAAATCTCGTTTTTATGGTCGTTAATTTTATTCTGGGTTCTATAAAGGACAAGAAAACCGCCACCCATGAACATTAGAGTAAAAACATTTCCACCTAAAAGATACAGCAAGGGAATAAGAGCAACCAGCGGTGTGTATTTCCCATACTTGAGACTATCTAACGTGTGATTTGCTTTTGCTTTCCACAACGCATATATTATGCCTAAGCCAGCAACAAGCCGTACAAGAGCGACAAAATCGGAAGCATGAAAAGCGCTGGATAGTAGCACGATCGCACAGATGCCAATTACGAAAATTGCGAATCCTAGGATTGGAACCTTTGAAGCAATCTGTAGCTGTACAGACTGAATCTCCTGATTGATGGAGCGAAGAATGGAATCGTTTTGATCGGGTTGAGTAACAAATTTATTAACACTTGCAATGTTCTTAACTTGATAGACGATGTAAGGAGTATCTAGCTTGAGGGTCTTATTCGTAATGGATAAATTGGCAGCCTTAATGCTACCAACATTTCTTGGAGGCATGGTTTAAGCACCTTTTGAGCATTTGTTGAGAACGATCGATGCACCCCAGTCTCAATCAGTAAATCCCAATCAATAAAGTGAAGACGAATATTTGACAGCTCTCAGGATACTCTATCGGTTGCGATCGAGAATGCAATGAGAGCTACCACCGCCTAAAACGACTGTTGAGGCTCCCAACCCTCATTCGTGAGAACAAAAACAATCACTGCTTCCTGAGGTTCTTTGAACGCTGTTAATTCTGGGTTAGGAAACAGTTTTGCGAGTTCAGGCTGACTTAGTTTGTCCGCCCAATCTGCCGTAGGAATCGTTCGGTATTTGTATGCGACTTGTGCTGCTTTGCCCTGTGGCGTTTCTGATGGCTCTGTAAACTTGACGATCTCAGTCACTTCGCGTGTTCCATAGCAAAAACCTTCATCTGGCTTAAAGCTCTTTTTCCCTTTGTCTGCTAGATCATAGACAAGCACAGGCGCGGTTACGGGTGAGCCTAAAAAGCTTCCCCGTTCCTTCTGAACGACCTGAACTTCGAGTAACCCAACTGTCACCAAAGCATCGTACTCTGCTTTGCTTATGCTTTTGCTTGTCCTGAAAAATTCAATCTTTCCCTGTTCTTTCTCAATAGGAAATTTACCACTGGATAGCAAACAAGCAGGGTTCTTCTTGAAATACTGATTCAAGGCTACCTTGAAATTTTCCTTGTTGGCTTCCTTAGGATTTTCACAGGCGGTCAAAGAAAGCAGGGCTGCGATCGCAGCCCAAGCGAAATATTTTTTTCGGTTCATTGCTCAAAAAATTCCTTCAGCACGATCGACATCAGCAAGCAAATCTATCTCGCTCTTGTTGGCTTGGTTTGTGGTGGACAATCGTTTCTGGAACTCGCAGAATTCGTAGTTCTAGCTCCATTCACGCTCACATTCCGAAGCTGAATACTGCTATTGCCTTCCTTTGAGTTATAAGCGACTTCAAGCAACGAAAAATTGGTAACTTCTTGCGGAATTCTAAGCTCCATCGTCAGTTTTGTCGGAACTCCAGCAACAAGCGTTTCCTCAGACGTATTATACATCTGAGGTGCACCAGTTCCAACCCTGGCTAGCACGTCTGTGTATCCATTTCCTGAAGAATCGATGATGCGAGATCCGGTATAACCACCCCCAACGGATAACCAGCGATCGCCTGCACTCAAGTTCGTGACCAAGAAGTTGCAGAGCACCGACCCTCCCCGCTTCGGTCTTTGGCAACCTTGAAAGTCAAATCTAAAGCCATTTTCTTCGACGATCGAACCCGTTGATTCTGCGCCTGATTGCTGCCTCAGCCTGATCGGATTCGCATTCACAGGATATAGATTTGCAAGAGTGACTGCTGATACGATCGCGCCTGCACCAAACATCACGCTTGATAACACCAAGAGTTTAATTGACTTCATTCTTGAATGCATTTTACTCCTCCGTTCCTTTGTTCTATCTAGTTAAAGTTGCGCCCTCGAAAAGCACAGCAACGCAACCCCAAGAGAAACAACGAAGGCTTAGCGAGAAATATTCCAAAGTTTGTGTGATTTCTCGAAAGGTGCTTTAGAAACCCTTAGTATGCAACCTTGGGAACCTAGACTAAGTGCATGAAGCGATCGGCAAGAAGTTAGAATTTGGCTTGGTCAGCGTTGTTAGCACTAAGTAAACAAATGAGCAGCACAATATATTGCACCACGATGGCACAGTATAATCGCTGGATGAATCAAAAGATTTATACGATCTGTGCTGAAATTCCAAACGCGAAACGCAATGAAGATTTGGGTGCATTCTTTGAATCGATCGATGGAACGCTAAATCATATTCTGGTTGCCGATCGTATTTGGCTCGGTCGCTTTATCCAAAAGCCTTTTACCTCAAAACTGAGTGATATTCTCTATTCTGATTTTGACGAATTGCGGCAAGAGCGCGATCGTACCGATCAAGATATTCTTAACTGGACACAGCAACTTACTTCCGAGTGGCTCGAAGCTCCGTTTACTTACACCACGATTACCGCTCCAACAAAAACCGTTACGCGCCCTGCGTGGTTATTGGTGACGCATTTTTTCAATCACCAAACTCATCATCGCGGACAGCTTACAACTTTGCTAAATCAACTCGGATATGATCCAGGAGTCACTGATCTTCCGTACACGCCAACGTTATGAAAACGAATGCTGTTCGCATTTTAGATAATTTGGGAATCGCTTACGAATTGAGAGAATACGAAGTCGATCCTGACAATCTTGCAGCAGAATCCGTTGCCGAAAAGATTGGTCTTCCACCTGAACAAGTTTTCAAAACATTGGTTGCGCGTGGCGATCGCAACGGGATTTGTTTGGCAGTGATTGGCGGGAATATGCAACTCAATCTCAAAGCGTTGGCGAAAGTGTCGGGCGATCGCAAAATTGAAACCGTTCCTCTCAAAGAAGTTCAACCGCTCACTGGATACATTCGAGGTGGCGTGACAGCACTTGCTTGCAAAAAAGACTATCCAGTTTACGTTGATGAACTGATCGAACTATTTGATGTCATTTCGATTTCTGCGGGAATGCGGGGACTACAGATTCTATTGGCTCCAAGTGATTATCTTCGAGCAGTCAAAGGAACGATCGGCGCAATTGCACAAGACAAAACTGCAACATAATTTGCTCAAAAATCGTCCTGATGCCCTAAGCTAAATCTTGCCTGCGTCCCGTTTAGATTTGAACCATTCATGAATTCGCCCTTGATTCCCGACGGAGTATCGACTGCGCTTGCATCCACTCTTCAGCCCGATGTGTCGATCGTGGTTCCGATCTACAACGAAGTGGAAAGCATTCCGAGTCTGATTGATGCGATCGCGACCAGTTTGAGAAATGCCGCGCTGACCTACGAAATTATCTGTGTCGATGATGGCTCTCGTGACGGTTCAGATGCGCTGCTGAAACAACAGGCTCAAACTCGGAACGATTTGAAAGCGGTGATTTTGCGGCGAAATTATGGACAGACACCCGCAATGGCAGCCGGATTTAGTCAAGCGATCGGGAAAGTAATCATCACTTTAGATGGCGATTTGCAGAATGATCCGAGTGATATTCCCATGCTGCTAGAAAAATTAAGCGAAGGATACGATCTCGTCAGCGGTTGGCGCAAAAATCGGCAGGATGCTTCTCTGACTCGCGTTCTCCCCTCTAAGATTGCGAATTGGCTGATTGGACAGGTGACAGGTGTGCGACTACACGATTACGGTTGCTCGTTGAAGGCTTATCGATCGGAACTCGTCGCAGACATGAACTTGTACGGAGAGTTACACCGATTCTTACCCGCATTGGCGTTTATTGAAGGGGCACGAATCGCGGAAGTTCCGGTAAAGCATCATTCGCGGCAATTTGGCAAAAGCAAATATGGACTCGATCGAACATTTCGCGTCGTGATGGATTTGCTCACCGTTTCGTTTATGCGGAAATTCCTCACTCGTCCGATGCACGTTTTTGGCTTGTTTGGATTGATGTCGCTCTTATCGGGAATGTCGATCGGGATTTATTTGACGATCGTCAAATTCGGTTTTGGCGAAGAAATCGGACAGCGACCTCTGTTAATTCTTGCGGTTGTTCTTTTTCTCGCGGGTCTGAATCTCTTTAGCTTTGGATTGCTGGCTGAAATCTCGATGCGAACTTATCACGAATCTCAAGGTCGCCCAATCTACCGCGTTCGAGAGGTTTTTGGCAAGAAAGATTCGTAACTACAACACGTTACACTGGCGAAACTCAACATAATCACGATCGATAGAGATCGTACAATCGCCAAAGAAATCATGACCGAGTAAACCAACATCCAGAGGACCGATCGACACCGGAACCTCTCGAATCGTGCTGCCTGCAACCGACATCGATTGCACTACAGCAATTTGAACTGTAGTGATTCCTGCCGCAGTCATCGCCTGAGTTTCCCCAACCACTCTCACACCCAATCGCCGCGCCATTTCTTGAGTAATCATCGTTGCGGATGCGCCCGTATCGACCATCATTTCAAACCGTTGATTGCCGTTGAATACGACATCGATCACCGGAATTCGATTTTTTCGGTACTTGATTGGCACTCGGATGCCTTTTTCTTTTTGAGCCGCGATCGTACTTAATTCTTCAGCAGACATTCGACGATCGACTCGAATTCCTGGATCTTGTGCCGCGATTTTTTCTTTGCCAGTATTCGCCGCTCGATCTTCTGCTTTTGCGAGCGCTTGATTAAATTCCGATAGCTTTTGAGTTGCTAACTTGTGATTCCGATCGGATTTGGGAACTCGTTTGAGAGCCGCGATCGCATTTTTCCAGCGACTCGCGACCAATTGCCAATCCTCTGGAGATTGCGCCGATTGACTAATCGATCGGGCACTTGCCGCACGATCGAGCGCCGTTTGATAAAAATCTTCCTGAACAGGTTTTGCCGACGGTGTTGGACTGGACTGAATCGGAGCAGCGACTACTTTCGGCGCTTGAGATTGTTGTGATTGCATTCGACTACAACCAACCCCGATCGCCGCTGAAGTTGCCATTGACAAAGGCAGAATCACCCGAACACCAAATCTGAGCATAATCCGAACTACATTCCGACCTCATTAGAGTTCCCCCAAATTCTGTGCAAAACCTTAGAAACCGCTTGCAACTTGCGACGGACATGATAATAATGATGAGATCTCTGTAGTTGCCTCTGTTTATGTCCTCTGCTCAACCTGCCTTACTTGTGCTGGCTGATGGCACAACTTATTGTGGTTACTCGTTTGGTGCGACGGGAACCACGATCGGGGAAGTCGTGTTTAATACCGGAATGACGGGTTATCAAGAAGTCATGACTGATCCGAGCTATCGGGGTCAGATTGTGACATTTACTTATCCAGAACTTGGAAATACGGGCGTGAATCCGGATGATGAAGAGTCGGACGTGCCCCACGTGCGCGGCGTGATTGCTCGAAATATCTGCGATCGACCGAGTAATTGGCGATCGACCGAATCGCTCCCCGATTATCTCAAACGCCATAATCTTCTGGGAATCTACGGAATTGATACTCGTGCGCTCACTCGGAAATTAAGATCGATCGGTGCGATGAACGGCGCGATTTCCACCGAAATTCTCGATCCCGCTGAATTGCTCGAACAAGTTCAAAACGCTCCCAGCATGGCGGGATTGAATTTGGTGAAAGAAGTCAGTACAACCAAGGTTTATGAATGGTCAGAGAAAACTGAAACCATTTGGGAATTTAGCGCGACTCCGACAGATGGCGCTCAAATGACGGTTGTGGCACTGGATTTCGGCATTAAGCGCAATATTCTTCGTCGATTGGCGAGTTATGGCTGCCGTGTGATCGTCGTTCCGGTGAACACGCCACCAGAAGAAATTCTCAAACATAATCCCGATGGAATTTTCTTATCAAACGGTCCTGGCGATCCTGCTGCTGTGACTGAAGGGATTGAAACCACTAAAGCTCTTTTACAAGCTGACAAACCCGTTTTCGGCATTTGTATGGGGCATCAGATTCTCGGATTATCACTTGGAGCGGAAACGTTCAAGCTGAAATTCGGGCATCGTGGATTGAACCAGCCTTGCGGATTGACTCAGCAAATTGAGATTACCAGTCAAAATCATGGGTTCGCGATCGATGCCGATTCGCTTCCAGATGCTACCGTTGAAATTACGCACTTGAATTTGAACGATCGAACCGTTGCCGGATTGCGCCATAAAACGCTTCCCATGTTCTCGGTGCAGTATCATCCAGAAGCAAGCCCAGGACCACACGATGCCGACTATTTGTTCGAGAATTTCGTTAAATCGATGCGCGAACATAAAAAATAGCAAATATTACTGCAACGGTGTATACTGGAGCGTCGAATTAAAACTTAGTATTGTTAACGCGGTAGGAGGGGGCTATTCCTGAGCAACTAACCCTAACAGTCAGTCTTCGAGGCACACGCGAAGTTAGGGACAACACATACCAACTCTTTCGCCTCGTAGGGCAACTCGATGCCTTTTCGGAACCGACCTTTCGGAAGGTACTGACAAAATGTGTTGAAGAGGGTCCTAAAAACGTCATTTTAGATCTATCCAAGATCGATTTCGTCGATAGTTCTGGTTTGGGCGCTTTGGTGCAAGTCGCCAAAAAAGCGCAGCAAGCTGAAGGAACTCTTCAGATTGTGACGAACGCTCGTGTAACTCAGACGGTCAAGCTCGTTCGCTTAGAGCAATTCTTAGCGCTGCAACCGTCGGTGGATCAAGCGATCGAAAATGTCCAGCCTAAGAATGGAAACTAGAGTGACTCTGGGGTAGAACTGCCTGCTTCTTGGCGAGATGAGGCAGTTCTACCCATCTAAAGGTCTGATGTTATCTTGAATCAAGAAAACCGCTGTCCTGAAGGATAGTCGGTTTTTTTGTGGTCTGCTAGGATTAATAAGCTTTGAACGTTGTGCGGAGTTGGAGAAAATGTGATCTCATCGAATGAGTTAGGGATTTTGGACGTATCTACGGTTTTGCCTGTACCTTCCTCGTCTGAGATCCAGCGGCTTTCTCCGGCTGCATTCGCCTATTTAGGGGATGCAGTTTACGAACTGTATATTCGGAGGCGTTGTCTCTTGCCACCGAAGCGGTCTGAGATTTATCATCAGCAAGTTGTGTCACAAGTGAGGGCAGAAACCCAGGCATCCCATTTGCGATCGCTCATGCCCCATTTAAGCGAGTCTGAACATGAGTTTCTTAAACGTGGTCGAAATGCTGCCCTGAATCGCCCAAAACGTCTTGACCCCGAAATTTACCAAAACGCCACCAGCCTAGAAGCACTCATTGGTTATCTTTACCTGACTGACCCGAATCGTTTGTTTGAGCTGTTAGGATTTCTCAGCTTTGAATAAAAAATCAAGATAGTAAAAAAGCTGCTATCTCTCTCGCCTGTTTCTTCCGACTCCACACCAGGACTAAATTACTATGGCTAATCCGAATAACCGCAATGCCGACTCGCAAGGTCGGTCAAATCGTGACTTTGGCGGCAAAAAGCCCAACTTCAAAGGGAAGCGCCCCAGCAATCCCAAACGCCGCAATGATGATTCCCAAGGCTCTTACGAAAAACGCGATCGTAATTCCGATGGGGATCGTCGCAGTTTCGATCGTCCAGAGTCGAATGGACGCTATGAGCGCAAGGAAAGAAGCTTCGATCGTCCAGGAAATGATTCAAAGGGACGATTTGAAAAGCGCGATCGTCCGGAGTCGAATGGCGAAAGACGCAGTTTCGATCGTCCGAAAAGAGAGTTCGACGGTGACAAGCGGCACTCTGATCGTCCCAGAGGCGACTTCAATGGCGAAAAACGCAGCTTCGATCGTCCAAAAAGAGAGTTCGACGGTGACAAGCGGCACTCTGATCGTCCCAGAGGCGACTTCAATGGCGAAAAACGCAGCTTCGATCGTCCAAAAAGAGAGTTCGACGGTGACAGACGAAACTCTGATCGTCCGAGAGGCGACTTTAACGGCGAAAGACGCAGTTTCGATCGAGGTGAGAAACGCAGCTTCGACCGTCCGAGAGGCGAGTTTAATGGAGAGCGTCGGAGCTATGACCGCGACAATGGTGAGAGACGCAGCTTTGATCGTCCGAGAGGCGAATTTAACAAGTTCGATCGCTCTAGAAATGATGAAAAGCGCGATCGTCTAGCAGAACAAGAACGCGCTGATATTCCTCGGCACTTTGTTGGACAGGATGAACCGTTTGAAACTGATGATGCACCCGATTTGATTTACGGTCGTCATCCGGTGCTGAGTGCAATGCAAGGTGAGCGATCGCTGAATCGAATTTGGGTTACGGAGAAGCTACACTACGATCCCCGTTATCTTTCTTTACTCAATCAAGCAAAAGCAAACGGAACTGTGATCGATGAAGTCACTCCAAAACGATTGGATCAGATCACTCATGGAGCAAATCATCAGGGGATCGCAGCACAAATCGCAGCTTATGAGTACACTGAACTTGGTGATTTGATTGTTCGGGCAAAAGCAGCAACCGATCAGCCTGTGATTGTTGTAGCTGATAGCATTACTGATCCCCATAACTTAGGTGCAATCATTCGGACAGCAGAAGCTTTGGGAGCGCAAGGAATCGTGATCCCGCAGCGTCGTGCAGTCGGTGTGACTTCAACCGTGATGAAAGTTTCAGCAGGCGCGATCGAGAAACTTCCCGTTGCCAGAGTCGTTAATCTAGCTCGTGCTCTTGAAGACCTGAAAGCCGCTGGATTTTGGATTTATGGCACTGCTTCTGAGTCCAGTCAGCCCATTCATACGGTAAAATTTGCGAAAGCCTCAGTGTTGGTAATCGGCGCAGAAGGGGAAGGTTTAGGATTGATGACGCAGCGCGGATGTGATGTACTGGTTTCGATTCCACTACATGGCACTACGCCCAGCCTCAACGCTTCTGTGGCAGCAGGAATGACATTGTACGAAGTGTTTCGCCAACGGTGGGAAAACACGATTCATCTGGACGGATTTAAGACTACGATCGGATTGAAAAATCAGGTGTAACGGAGTATAAAGAAGCTTGAACTCCGATTTTGGAGCGTCAAGCACAACAATCTCCTCGCATTCTGTTGCAAGATTGAACCTGATGCGGCGCTGTATTTCCGCTCTGACAATGTTCGCTCCTGTTTGCAGGTAGTTCTTTTAATTGAATTAGCAAGCTTATGAATGAACTCTTGACAAGTTTCCTTAGTGCGATCGGGTTTGCATGGTGGGCAGAAATCACCACCGAGAACCCGCGCTGCGTCTACTATTTTGGTCCGTTTCTCAATGAGAAAGAAGCAAAGTCACATCAAAATGGCTATGTCGAGGATCTTGAACGGGAAGGAGCAACTAGTATTAAGGTCAGCATCAAGCGCTGTAAGCCGTCGAATCTAACGATTTACGATGAGAAGGTGGACGGGGGGTTTAACTCGATGTCCCGTGTGTTGAGTAGTCAGTACTAAGGTCAAGCTTGTAAGATTCTAGAACTCCGATTTTTTCTCGAAAGTCGGAGTTCTCTTAACAAGAGGGGATCAATTAGGAGATTTATCGAAAACAAATTACCCGCTGTCTTCGGCTTCGCTCAGTCAGCTAGAGATCGCGCCCTGAGCGAAGCCGAAGGGCAGTCTTTCAAGCGGTAAGCTCTTTCGTAGAAATCTCCTTAGTGCCAAGCTTCGGGATGTCGATCGAGCCATTCATCCACATCCGCCAAGATTTGATTCGGAATTTCCCAGGGCAGTAGATGAGCCGTTTTTGGGTAGACCTTGCATTCACAGTTCGATAAGTGTTCAGCCGTGAAGCAACTCGACGACGCATTTATATGTCGATCGTGTTCTCCTGCCAGCATCAGGACAGGACAAGTAATATTTTCAAAATTTTGTACTCGATACGCACCTTGGCTCAATGCCGCATTTAACGCTCGATTCGCAGCGGGTGAAGTCTTGAGAAACGCATACACAGCATCACTAGCGATATATTGATACGTCTCTGGCGTATGTTGCTGGATGAGATGGCGAAAGAGCGATCGCTTGCCAAATGTATTGATATTCCACTGCCATCCAGGTTTGACAATGTTGAGTAAAGCCGCGATCGCAGTGTAGACATTATCCTGAACGCTAATTCTCGGATGATCCCCCCAGGGACGTGCAGAAGTGGCAACCAGAATCAAACCGCTGACTTTTTCAGGAAATCGGGCGGCGAGTTCTAGCGCGACAATCCCACCGAGCGACCAGCCGAGGATCAAAGCGCGATCGAGTCCGAACTGATCAAACACACCCTGAAGATCATCCAAGTGATCGAGCATGACGAAATTTTCTCGTGTTTTCGATTGTCCATAGCCTCGGAGATCCGGCGCGATCGTGTGAAATCGTTTTGATAAATGCTGAGTAAAAACGCCCATACTGCGACCCGATCCCGGATGACCGTGAAGACAGACGATCGGATACCCGCTTCCATCAATCCATACCTTTAAAGAAAATCGATTCATCTCTACTCCCAAATCGCGATATCCGACACCCGCTCTTCGTTATCATTAGAAACGAGTACTCCCAAACAAACTGGTGTTATGGCAACGGAAGAAACCAAGCCGCAAGGCGAATCGGAACTCCCACCCACGGTGACTGACACTGTGCCCGATGTAATCAAAGAAAACATAAGCAGTGAGTCAGAACCTACTGCCACGACGCTCCCATCCGCAAACGCGCCTGATCCGACTGCCGTAAACGATGGAGATAATCCTAACTCAGCAAAGCCTAAAGCTGGGAAACCAGACAAGGACACGCCAACCGATGAGGCGCTCAAACCTGCGAAAGCGAAGAAAGAAAAGGCTCCAGGTCTTGAGAGCAAACCGTTTGCTGATTTTGTTCAACAGGATTATTTGCCTGCTCTGAAGCAAGGATTAGAGAAATTGGGAACGCGATCGCTAGAGTTGCATTTCGAGAAGCGCAAGATTCCGATCAAGGGATATGACCAAGCGCCGGAATGTTGGCAGGTGATTGGAAAGTGGCAACCAAGCTACAAGCAATTACGCGAGTTCAATATCTATTTCTTTGAAGAGAACATCAACGGCTTGAAAGGATTCGCTTGTGCAGAAGGAGACCGTTTGAGCACGTTGGAATCTTTTCTGATTGATGAGCGTAAAGTTTCGTTGGATCTGCTGGTCTTTGGAGCGGTTCAGCGGTTGAACGGTCAGAAGTGGCTGGCATTGAATTAGATTGAAGATTGGAAAAAGCCCTCGATCGAATATTCACGATCGAGGGGTTTTTGTCTTTAAAGTCGCCAAGTGGCTTAAACACCATTGGTATTTACACCTGCTAAAGTAAGTCCAGCTAAGCAGGCTGAAATAGATCGCAATGGAGCTAGAAGCATTACTAGAGCAGCGTCGATTGATTCGAGCGATCGGGTTTGATGATGCGCCGTTCATTCGGAAGTCGGGCAAACCTGTGTCGATCGCTGGAATTGTCTGCGCTGGAACTCGATTTGAAGGAATGTTATGGGGTCAGATCGAACCCGATGGCTGGGATGCGACAGAGACGATCGCGAACATTCTTTTGAATAGTAAATTTCTGCCTCAAGCTCATATTGTTCTCCTGGATGGAATTTCGCTCGGTGGCTTTAATGTGGTGGATTTGCCTGCTTTATCTGATGCGATCGAACGTCCTTGTGTGAGTGTGATGCGCCGCTATCCGAAATTAGAGAAAGTTGAATTTGCACTCAGACGATTACCCGAACCGGAACGTCGATTGGCGATGATTGCAAAAGCTGGAGAAATTCATCAATCGCCCCCGTTTGTGTTTCAAGTACATGGAGCGAGTCCAGAAACGACTGCACGAGTATTGGCAAGATTAACCGATCGAGGTCATGTGCCTGAAGCGTTGAGATTGGCGCATTTGATCGCGTCAGCAGTGATGAACGGGGAAAGTGGTCGTCAGGCGTAGATGCGTCAGCTTTGCTGCACGGGTACGTGTTCGCGATTGTGCGGTGCAAGTAAGTTTTGGGGATCGTTATCGATCGGGATAATTCCGCCTGGATTGAGTGGAAATAGATTGCCGTAATAGTCTCGTTTCACGGCTTGTAAATCACAAGTTTGAGCGACACCGGGAAGCTGATAGATATCTCGCACATAAGCGCCTAAATTTGCATAGTCTTGAATGCGACGACGGCTGCATTTGAAAATTCCATAGTAAGCAGCATCAAAGCGGAATAGCGTTGTGAATAGTCGAACATCGGCAAGCGTTAATGTATCACCGCAGAGGTAGCGGTTTTTTTCTAAAGTTTTGTCGATCGTATCTAACATCGAAAATAATTCATTGCAAGCAGTTTCATACGCTTCTTGTGTTTGAGCAAATCCACAGCGATAAACGCCATTATTTACTGAGTTGTAAGTTTTAAGATTCCAGCTATCAATCTCATCTTTTAACGATCCTGGATACAAATCGACCTCTGAACGTGTTGCAAATTCATTAAATTCAGCGTTCAGCATTACGATAATTTCTGAGCTTTCGTTATTCACGATCGTATTTGTCTCACAGTCCCAAAGTACTGGAACGGTCGATCGACCTTGATATCCCGGTTTTGCTAATCGATAAAGTCCTGCCAAAGTGGTGCAGCCGAATTCAGGATGATCCAAAATCCATCCGCCATTCTCAGGAGAAGGAGACACGATCGAGAAGTCGATCGCGCTCTCCAATCCTTTTAATGCTCGTGTGATCAGGGTTCGATGCGCCCAAGGACAACTCATTCCGACAAACAACTTGTATCGTCCTGAAGCCGCAGGATAAGATTCTGATCCAATGCGATCGCGAAACTGACTCTCTGGGCGAAGATAAGCCCCAGACGCATCACGCGGAGCTAGATTGGACATCATAATTTTCCACATCGTCGTCCAAACAAAGCGACCGAGTTGGATGATCAGTTTCGGGGGCATAAGATAAGACCAGCACACTATCTAAGATTATGAACAATAAACCGAAGAACGTGATTGATGTTGATGCTGGAACTTTATTGATTATTGCGATCGCTATCCTGCTTGTGCCATTGTTGCTTGCGGGATTCTTCTCTCAGTAAAGAGCTTTTCCACACAATGCTCCATTCGTAACGTGAACAAACTCCGCGATTCGGACGATCGATAAGCGATCGGAGTCTGCAAGTACTGTGCATCTAGATTGAACAATGGCTCAAGTTCTTCTTGCAAAATACGATCGAGATCAATCGAAGCAATAGGCAAAAATGGAGCCAGTCTTGGTTTTAAGCGCTCGATTAATTCGGCTTGAATCGTCGATCGTAGTTTCGCTAATTGCACCAACCGCACGACGCGATACTGTCCCGGCAAACCGAGTTGAACCGCGATCGCTCTCATGGTTTGCTGTCCGCAGTACAATCCATGCAGCGACAGTAAGAAGTCTTGAGAAGATACTTTCTGCATTCGAGCATTCAAAACATGAATGATTGCAGCATCTAGCTCCGTAATCAAAGCTTGACGATAGCGACGGAGGAATCGAGTTTCGAGCGGACAGACTTGTTTCTCGATCTCCGCTGGCTGAATCGTTACAGACTCGATCGAACAAGTCAAAGCGGCTCCACGTCTGCACCAAACCCGATACTGACGAACATAGTTTGATAACCGATTCAAGCGCGACATCAAGACATCGGGTGAATCAAAAGAATTGAGATGCTGAGCAATTTTTTGCAATTGAGCGATCGACGGCGGGATACAGCGACCAGAACGATTTGGATTATTGCGATACACCGAACGATAAGCAGACAGAAGCGCGATCGAGCGATCGATTTCTCGTGGCGACAAAAGATAAACTTCGCTCAAAATCCGGCAGAGTTGCTTCTCGGTTGTGTCATTCAACAACGCCCAATTACTCACTAAAAGGAGTCCTTGTTGAGCAAAAAATCGTGTCAAATCTGGGCGTTGTTGGACAAATCGAGCCGTCCACGTCGATAAGCTGCCTTTGTCGGGTTTGAACGTTCGGAGAATTTCAAACGACAATGTTTTTTTGAGTTCTGTGCGTCCTTGATCATCCAAAACAAACGGGAGAATATCTGTCAAATTGAACGAATAGCGATCGCCAAATCGTTCCACCAACCGCATACAAGTGGAAACAATTTGATAGGAAATATAGCAACGCAAACAGAGTAACGCGAGTTGTGCAGTTGTTTCATCGGAACTTTGGCTGAGATCAAACAGTCGAATTTGAATCGATCGAGTGTCTTGATGGTCGGCAAATTCTTGTTGAAAAAATGATTTTGCCGATAGCACAATTTTCGGCATCGCCCGACCCGAAGCACTCAAACGGAATAGAGTCCAGTAATTCGATACGCTCATTTCTTTTTCCCAATTGCAGCCTTGTTGAGCGCATCCTAATCAATCGAATTAGGGTCTTACTAGATCGGAATTTGGGTCACTTTTTAAAATCATTCAATTTCTGATATTTTGCGGGTTTCTGCAATTGGGTCACTTTTGGGTCAGTGTAGAATAGACCCAAATTGGTGATGGTCATCATGGTCGGATTGAGAGCTTCGGCAATAGGAAAACAACAAATTAAACAGGTCATTGAAGCCCGAAACTGGAATATGACCGATGAACGGGCGCTGATTGCGGCAAGTCAACGCCTTGGAGGTTCGTCTGAAGAGTATGCCAAAGGCGTGTCAGAAACCACTTGGAAGCGATTTGTTTATGCGAGTCGTCCGATTCATCGCCGCACTTTTCAGATTTATTGCGACGTGCTTGATCTCGATTGGAAAACGATCGCTGAATTTCCCGAACTCAGAATTTCTCGTGATGATTTGAGTTTGATGCCATTGATTCAAAACTTTTATGGTCGTAGTGATGAACTAAAGCAGCTAACAGATCTACTACTCAAGTATCAATTTGTGATTTTATACGGTGCAGTTGGAATCGGAAAAACGGCGATCGCTGTGAAATTAGTCGAGCAAGTGAAGCCATTATTCGATCGACGAATTTGGCTGCAATTTGATCACCGATTACCGATCGAACAATTGATGCTAAATCTGCTACATACGTTGTCTGAAACTCCCCGATCGTTGCCGAATGATTTAACCAGACTCACTCAGATTTTAAGACAGGATTTAATGAATTCGAGAATGCTGATTGTTCTTGATGAAGTCAATCCCGATCAAGGCGATCGTGTCAATTACCAACATCTAATTCGCACCTTACAAGACTTGGGACAAATTCAACACCAGAGTTGCATTCTCGTAACCACTCGCGAACGTCCACCAGACTTTACTGCACTCATGCGCGAACAGGCAATTTCACAAGTCTTGCTCGGTCTTGACTCAGAATCGGGCTGCAAAATTCTGGCGGATGGACAACTAAAGTTTAAGCCTGAAGACGGAAAGCAGTTAGTCGATCGATACAGCGGAAATCCACTTGCGCTCAAGCTCGTCTGTCCGATCGTGCGAGATCTATTTCAGGGTCAAGTGCATCAATTTCTAGAAAATCCAGGCATCTACGTTTCAGGATTGATTCAGCAAGCTTTAATGCAGCAAATCCAAACGCTTCCCGAATTCGATCGATTAATTCTGAAATTACTAGCACGATCAGAACCATTATCACAGCGAGAACTACAAGATGAATTAAAAGGACAGGGTGATTTGATCGAAGGACTCGATCGCTTAGGACGACGATCGCTGATTGAGAAAGTGATCGAAGGATATGACGTTTTATACACGCTTCAACCGATGATACTAGAAGTGGTACGAAGACATTTGAAGACGAGTTCCTAGCATGATCTCTTTATGCGACACTGAAAACTAACGCTGCCCCCGACTGAAACTATGAGTTATTGCATCAATCCCTGGTGCCCCCAGCGACAGAATCAAGCTTCGACAAATTACTGCCAAGCTTGTCAAACTCCGCTGGTCATTCACGATCGTTATCGAATTCTGCGATCGCTGTTGGGGGAACATGAGCATCCCTACACCGAAGTGTTTGAAGTTTCAGATCTCGAAGAAGGCGGCAAGCGAAAGGTTCTCAAAACTCTGAAATGTCAAACCAATCCCAAGCTTCGAGAATCATTTGGACAAGAACGCAGAATTTTATCGGAACTAAAGCATCCGAGCATTCCAAGACTTGAAGATGCTTTTTCGATCGCGATTACCAGTCCAACTCACCGAGAACTTCCTTGCTTGGTGATGCAGTGGATTGAAGGTGAAAATCTCGAAGATTGGCTCGATCGGGGTCAGCGATTGACGACTGAAACAATGGCGGTCGATTGGTTTGCTCAAATCGCCAGAGTTCTAGATTATGTCCATCAGCGGCAGTTCTTTCATCGCGATATCAAACCCTCAAATATCATTCGCCAACCAAACGGCAGGCTGGTTCTGATTGACTTTGGAACTGCCAGAGAACTCACCGAAACCGTGATTCATGGGCATCCGGTCACTCAATGGCGTTCTCTTGGCTATACGGCTCCAGAGCAGCTAATTGGTAAAGCCGTTCCGCAATCCGATGTGTATGCTTTAGGACGAACTCTATTGCATCTCCTGACTGGAACTCGCCCAGATTATCTCGATGTACCGTATTGGTACACGATGCTTGATTTCACGCCTTCGGATCGGTTTCGGAATTTGCTCGATCGCTGTTTAAACGATGATCCCCAACAACGCCCCACCACAAAGGCGATTCTTGCGGAACTTCAACCGACTCAAAACATTTCACTAACTCAAAATATCTCGCCAACCGGATCAACAACGGTTCCGCCTGTCGTTAGTCCACCCCTACAACCGAAAAAATGGAAGCTACCGAAATACGCTAAGTGGATTGCACTGGGATTGCTTGCATTGACGATCGCGATCGTACTTGGATTTTTCCGCCCTTCAATGGTTCCAGTTGGCTCACAAAATCCTGACACTGCAACCATTTCGCTAATTCCAACTAATCGACTGATTAGCTATGGACAACTCGACAAAATTGACGACGATCGCGTTTCTCAACTGCGATTAGATTTTCAAAACCGCAAAGAAGAAGGAGTCAATCAACTGAGACAAGGTAACTTTGCTGAAGCAGTGAAAATCTTTGATCAAATTCGCAATGTCTTTGGAGAGCAAAGGAACAAGCTTTCTGCTGATGAGCGAGAGCAAGCCCGCCAAGCCTTCAAAGATCCCGAAATTCTGATTTATCGCAACAATGCTGAATCCCGTAGACGCAGCATCGCAGAAAAAACACCACTGCATACGATCGCAGTTGCCACTCCGCTGAATCTAGAGGATACCGATGTCAGCCGCCAGATTCTCTTTGGGGCAGCACAAATGCAAGATCGCGCCGTAAAAGGCAAGATCAATCTAGAAATCATGATCGCCAACGATCGCGGTAATACCGAACAAGCAAAAGAGATAGCACAAGCTTTAGTCAATGGCGTTGATGGACGAAAAATTCTAGCTGTGGTCGGACATTACACCAGCGCAGTAACTTGTGCAGCACTGGGAACTTATAGCCAAGCCAATATCGTTGTAATTTCGTCAGCGAGCACTGCTACCAACATTCGAGATGATGCCAACTGCAACGATAAAAATAAAGTGTTCTTCCGCACCACTTCGACAACTGAAGATGAAGCGCGAGCCTTATTCAATGCGTTCAAACAGCAAGTTCCAAGCGGAAAACAGATCGGCATTTTTTACAGCAACGAAAAGTTTAGTCAAGATCTCGCAAAACAATTCAAAGATCTACTGCAAGCGGGCAATATCAACTTTACTGAGAAGAACCTCGCTAACAGTGATTTTGATGTTGCTCGATCGCTCTCTGAAATGAATGATGTTGATGCGATCGCGCTGTTTGCAGATGGACAAACGAATAGTTCCACCACATTCAGACGCTCGATCGAAGTCCTCAGACAAAATGCAGGCAATAAACTAATTTTGGCTTCAAACACGCTTTATAACAGCAGCATTTTAGGAGAAATGACCAAACTTGCCGATCGTGTCGGATTCGAGAAGCTAGACGGCAAGCTGATTGTTGCTGCCGATTGGTTCTTTGAACTGCAAGGAGCCAATGCGTTTCGACAAGAAGTAAAGTCCTACTGGGCAGGCGATGTCAACCATAAAGCGGCTTTGTCGTATGAAGCAGTGCAAGCATTGGTGGCAGTGTTTCAAGCCCCGAACTTTAAGCCGAATGAAATTCGCGATCGGTTAAGCGATCTCGAATTTAGTGTGAATAGCGATATTCTTCAAGGTCGCAAAATTAGCTTTGATCCGGATACGGGCGATCGAAAAGCTCCCACACGAGTTTCGCTCAAGGTGACTCGCAGGGGAGATCAATTCGTCTTTAATTCCTTGAACTAACTGAAATCTTGCCTACTCTCAGTTAGCGTATTTTCAAGCCTTTTGTTCAGTCCACCGCCTCACCCGGAGATCAATCTCCGGGCTAACAGGGGAAAGTTCTCTTCAGAGGACTGAGAGCCAGTTTACGATGGCTGAGTCCACTGAAGTGGACTCAGCCATTAGCCCCGACTTCAACGGAATCGAGCGGGAATCCCCGCTCCTTAAGGACCTACCGTGTATACACAAGTCGATTGTAAGCTGGATGCAGTGTGAGAGGAGGTCAGCCCAATGATGGACAATCCGATATTGATTCATGCTCAAGCGCTCAAGGGCGCGGCTTTTGGGGATAAGCGC
>NZ_JBNXVP010000048.1:0-50254 GCF_050565645.1 Leptolyngbya sp. AN10 | reverse complement strand
ATCGTGGATGATTTAGGCTATGTCAAAAAGTCAGAGGCAGAAACCTCGGTACTGTTTGAACTCATCGCGCACCGCTATGAGCGGCGCAGTCTGCTGATTACGGCGAATCAGCCCTTCAGTCAGTGGGTGAAATGAACCCCGAAAAATAGACCACTCCGAAAGCGACAACGAGTCTAATTAGGAGTAGGATCAAGTGCATGTCAAATTCAGCGAAAAAATACACCCCCCAATTCAAAGCCAAACTTGTCTTAGAATTGCTGCGTGGCGAAAAGACACAAAGCGAAGCGAGTCGAGTGCATGGAGTGCATCGCAGCGTGTTGACCCGCTGGCAAAACGAATTCGTCGAACGAGCACCTGTGGTGTTTGGCGAAGTCGGACAAGTCACGGAAGCAGAATCCCGAATTGCAGAACTCGAACAGATGGTGGGGAAATTGACGATGCAATTAGAGATTGCAAAAAAAGTATCGAGTCTTTAAGTGACGATCGCAAACGTGAGATTGTTGAGGAATTACACCCCCAGTATTCGATGCGGCAGTTGTGTGAAGTGCTGTCGGTGAATCGCAGCAGCTTATACTATCACCCGGTTGAGCCAGACCGAGAATCCGAAACTGAATTGAAACAGCAGATTGACCACGTTGCCGGGGAATTTCCGCGCTATGGGTATCGCCGCATCACCCAGCAACTAAAACGCCAGGGAGTCGTGGTCAACCACAAACGAGTGGCACGACTGATGAAGGAAATGGGATTAGCCGGGAAAGCCCCGAAACGGCGATGTCGAACCACAAATAGCAATCATGCGTTTGCGCGTTATCCAAATCGCGTGGCAGGATTGCAGATTGAGCGACCGAATCAAGTTTGGGTGGGAGACATCACGTACATTCGATTAGGAGAAGGCTTCGTTTACCTGGCAGTGTTAATGGATGTATTCACTCGTTGTATTCGCGGCTGGCACTTAGGACGAGGATTAGATCACAGTCTAACTCTGACTGCATTGCACCAGGCGTTAGAACATCACCAGCCGGAAATTCATCATACAGACCAAGGGGTGCAATATGCTGCGACTGGATACGTTGACGTGCTGAAACAGCGGGGTGTGCAAATCAGCATGGCAGAAGTGGGAGAGCCAACGCAGAATGGCTATGCAGAACGACTGATGCGAACGATTAAGGAGGAGGAAGTGGACTTATCGGAGTATCGCAACTTTGCAGAAGCGTATCAACAGATCAAGACGTTTTTGGAAGATGTGTACATGAAGAAGTGGATACATTCGTCAATTGGGTACTTAACGCCGATTGAGTTTGAAGATGAATGGAAGAAGGAGCAGTAAAATAAATGCGAAAGTGAACGGAACAAGCAGTATACTAATGAGAAGACAAATACTGCCAAAAGAACAATTGAGTGTGAGTGTGAGTAAGAAGAGAAACAGTAAGACGAACACGAAGACAAATGAAAGAAGCAGTATACTGATGAATGAGTAAATGCTGCTAAAAATTCGGAGTCACTGGTCTAGTTTTAAGGGTTCATTTCAACCCAAGAATCGCTGAATAATGCGCTGCGTCATGCAGGGGCAAGTGCGATCGCAATCCATCTCGATTACACTCTAAAGCAGCTTCAAATTACGATCACCGATAACGGCTGTGGGTTCGAGATGGATAGACTCACGAGTGGATTCGGCATCAAAGGAATGCGACAACGTGCCGACCTGATTGGGGCACAGCTACACATTCAGAGCCGACTAAACCAAGGAACTCAAATCGAGTTAAGCTTACCATTGGGTTAGAAACTGGGAGGATTTGTATGCAGTATCAGGTGTTTATTCAGCATCCAACCGAACAGCGTTTTGTCGCATCGATCGTAAATGTCCCCGGTGTCAAAGCGGAAGGGCAAACCAAAGAACAAGCGATCGCGAACGTGAAAGCAATGCTGGAATCCCAACTAGCAACGGGCGAATTTGTCACGATCGAGGTTGAAGCTCAGCAACCTCGGCAAGACGATGATCCTTGGATTAAGCATCAGGGGATTTTTGCGGATGATCCGACATTTGATGATTTCCTGGCAGAAATGGCAGCCTACCGTCAACAGGTGGACGCTCAAGAGGCTGAAGCATGACCTGCTACGTTTTGGATACAGATCATCTCAGTCTCTACGAACGGGGTCATCCTCAAGTCAGTGCCCATATTCTCAAAACTCAACAGAATTCGGACGATCGCTGAACCGTGACGGTGATCAGTGTCGAGGAACAGTATGCGGGAAGACTGGCTCAAATTCGGAAAGCGAGTACCACAGAAGCGCTGGTCATGGCTTACAGACGATTGCAACAAACTTACCATCTGTTTACCGATCTACCCGTTCTGGAGTACAGTTTCACTGCGGATCAACGGTTTCGTGAGTATAGAAGCGCAGGTATCCGCGTCGGCACTCAAGATTTACGCATTGCTTCCATTGTCCTAGCACAGGATGGTGTCCTTTTAACTCGGAATCTGCGCGACTTTGAAAAAGTTCCCGGCTTGAGAATTCAGGATTGGTCAAGTTAGCGCCGTATCAAAGCCGTAGGGTCTAGCATTGCTGAGATTTTAGCCGTGTATGGATTGGGAGGAATTGCGATCGCAGGACATTAGGCTTGTGTCAGAGAGCCTTTTCGAGGAGAATAGTGCAAATCTCGTGCGGGGTCGCGACCCTGAAAAGCACTATGCTGATTAGCCTGACCCGACCGATCCGCGTTCTGATTGCTGACGATCATCCGGTCGTGCGCGATGGCTTGGCTGCGATTCTCAACACACAACCTGATTTAACCGTCGTCGCGCAGGTGAGCAATGGTAAAGAAGTAATTGAGGAGTTTCGACAACACCAGCCCGATGTCGCGATCGTCGATCTGAGAATGCCTGAAATGGGCGGAGTCGAAGCGATTCAAACGATTTGTCAGGAGTTTCCCGAAGCGTGCTTTATCATGCTAACCATTTACGATGGCGACGAAGACATCTTTCGTGGCTTTCGGGCAGGAGCTAAGGCATACTTGCTCAAAGATACGCCCTGCGAAGAAATTATCGAAGTGATTCATGCCGTCTGTGAAGGACAGCGCTATTATCCGAACCATGTAAGCGAGAAGCTTGCGGCTCGAATGGACTTTCCGGGGATGAGTGAGCGAGAACGCGAAGTCTTGCTACTGATGGCAGAAGGAAAAACGAACAAAGAGATTGCAGCCGCGATCGGGATTGCCGAAAGTACAGCGCGGTTTCATGTGTCGAACATCATGGATAAACTGGGAGTCAACGATCGTACCCTCGCTGTGATGACCGCACTGAAACGGGGCATCATTCGGCTCTGAGGGTTTAACTGGTCATTCTGCTAGGTGAAAAACTGGTCATTCATCTAGCTCCATTAATCTCGATCGAGCAGTACTGTAAGGGTACTCATCCCTGATTCAGGAGGCTGCCAGTGAGTACACCCCCTCATTCTCCTTCTCTCTTTGTCCTACGTCCTTGCGACCATGTTCAAGGCGATGCAGGAGCCGCAGTCACCCTGATTCACTATGGCTGTTATACCTGTCCGCTCTGTGCAACGCTTCACCTGATTTTGTCTGATCTACTCCTCGATTTCGAGTCTCAGCTTCGAGTCGTCTTTCGCCATTTTCCGACACCAGACCCGACAGAACAAAGCCTTCATGCAGCGGAAGCGGCGGAAGCGGCAAGCGCTCAGGGCAAGTTCTGGCAAATGCACAATTTGTTATTGACGCATCAGGATGCACTCGGCGATGGGGAACTGGTGGAATATGCGATCGCGATCCAGTTGAATATCCCACAGTTTTTACGGGAGATGCGGCAGGATGTGCATGTCGAGCGGGTGAGTTCTGACCTCGAAAGTGGGCTTCAGCTTGGAGTCGATCAAGTCCCTGCGGTCTTCATCAATGGACATCGGTATCGCGGCGACTGGAATTTCGATGCCTTAAGTGCTGAAATTAAGGCTGTGCTAAAACAGTCTCAACTGATTTGAAATGGCTTTAAAGAATCAGGATCGATCGTCAAAGAGGTTGTTATGACTGCTGATTCATCTCCTTCGCAAAGCGTCACTGAAAACCGATCGCAGACCTTAGTTCCGATTCTGCCCGACATTCCGATTTTGTCTAGCAGTCATGCAGGTTGGCAAGGAATCTTAGTCGAATACTATGCTTATCCAGCCTATGAAATTCCGGAGTACTGCTTTAACGAACATAAGATCGCACTGCATACAAAAATGCCAGACTCGATTCAGGTCGAGCGGGTCTTGGATGGAAAACGCCAGGTCGAACATCCAAGCGGTGGAGAAGTGATCGTGGTTCCCGCCAATACACCCCATCAACTGTGTTGGAATCAGCCCGCAGAGTTTATGGTGCTAGCGCTCGATCCCTTTTCACTGACAAAAGCTGCCTACGAATGGATCGATCCCGATCGCGTTGAGCTATGTCCTCAGTTTCCTACTGCTGACCCACTGATCTATCAGATTGGTATGACGTTGAAAACGGAATTGCTCTGCCACAGTGCCCAAGCGATCGAGCCAAGCCGAACGGATCGGCTGTATATCGACTCGCTCACGACCACGTTATCCGCGCATCTATTAAAGCATTACACCCGTCGGCAATCGGCATCGCTTGACTCGCATCGACTGCCAAAAGCGATCTTAAATCAAGCGATCGACTATATTCAAGAACATCTCGATCAGGAGATTGGATTGAATGACTTAGCAAACTATTTGGGATTTAGTCCTTGTTACTTTGCCAGTTTATTTAAGCAATCGACTGGAATTTCACCGCATCAATTCATTATCCAGCGTCGTTTGTGGAAAGCGAAAGAGCTACTCAAAACAACGAATTTGTCGATCGTCGAAATTGCGCTTCAGTGTGGATTTACGAACCAAAGCCACTTTGCTAAGCAATTTCGGCAGCACTTTTCGCTGACTCCAAGTGCTTATCGACAAACAATCTAAACCTAGAAAGAATTGAACAATTTTCAAAAGAATCGACCAGACAACGATCAGGATTGTTAGTACTCTAATCGTTAGTTACAGCCGCATCACCTCTAATTTCCCTTCACGGAGGAACCGCTATGACCGTCACCTACAGTTCACCCATTGCTCTGCCCCAATCGCCGATCAAGCAAGCCAAGATGTACATCAATGGCGAATGGAGATCGGCTTCTGATGGTAAGACTCGCCCCACCATTAGCCCAATTACAGAGAGTGCGATCGCAGACATTCCCGAAGCAACCGAACAAGATGTCGAAGATGCGATCATGGCTGCCCGTCATGCTTTTGATCACGGTTCTTGGGCAAAAATGACCGGACACGATCGCCAGAAAATCCTCACTCGCGCTTCCGAATTGATGGAGCAGTATGCAGATGATTTGGCACTCTGCGAAACGCTCGATATGGGTAAAGCGATTCACTTTGCTAAAACGATCGATGCTCGATTGATTGCTGATTTGTTTCGCTACTATGCAGGCATGGCTCCTGAAATCGATGGTGCAACTCGTCCCGTTTCTCCCCCGCCCGATCACACTCCGAAGCACGTCACGATTGTTCGAGAACCATTAGGCGTAGTTGCTGCAATCACCCCCTTTAACTTTCCATTGTTACTCGCTGGAACAAAGATCGCGGCGGCACTTGCGGCTGGAAATACCGTGATTCACAAGCCTGCGAGTGCCACTCCTCTATCTGCGATCAAACTGGCAGAAATCTTTGACGAAGCAGGATTGCCTCCAGGTGTCTACAACATGATCACAGGTCCCGGTGGTCGAGTGGGCGATCAGTTAGTCAAACATCCTGCGATCAACAAAATTAGCTTCACAGGCTCAACTGAAGTCGGCATTGGCATCATTCGCAACAGTGCAGAGACGCTGAAGAAAACCACAATGGAACTCGGTGGAAAGTCTGCCAATATTGTGTTTGCCGATGCGGATCTAGAAAGCGCGATCGCGAATGTTTTTTTCGGCATCTTCTACAACAAAGGCGAGATTTGTACGGCTGGTTCACGGCTTGTAATTGAGCGATCGATTCACGATGCAGTGATTGATGGATTAGTGAACTACGTGAGCCAAATCAAGATGGGAAATCCGCTTGATCCCGAAGTTCTATTTGGTCCCCTTGCCGATGCAGGACAACTGAAGAAAGTGATGCAGTACGTCGAGTATGGCATTCGAGACGGGGCGACTCTGAGATATGGCGGCGAGCGATTCTATCCAGAAGGAACGGACGGGAAAGGTTACTACTTCCAGCCCACAATTTTCACGAATGCCAACAATCAGATGCGGATTGCTCAGGAGGAGATTTTTGGTCCTGTACTAACCGTCATTCCATTTGATACTGAAGAAGAAGCCATCCAAATTGCGAATGGAACGAACTATGGTTTGGCTTCTGCGGTGCATACTCGCGACATCAAGAAAGCGTTCCGAGTGGCGAATGCAATGCAGGCTGGAACTTGCTGGATCAACTGCTACAACGTCTATGATGTTTCAGTTCCCTTTGGCGGCTACAAGGCTTCTGGATTTGGGCGCGAGTGTGGCAAAGAGGTGATGGAGAACTACACGCACACTAAATCGATCTGGATTGATTTGAGCTAGAGAGAAATCAGGATTCAACAAACGCCATAGTGGAAGTTGGAACACACGCTGGCTCTGTGTTCCGCTTCTGAATCATGACAATTCGCACTCTGTAAGATACTGCAACAAAAACGCAATCATTTGTAAAGGCTTACCTAGCCGATCGACTAGCACTTTTCCTTGCTAAGAGTGCAACAATACAAGTGCGTTTCATGTCCCGATTTCCCTTCACCCAGAGCTATGAATGATCCTCCCGTCACGATCGATGTGATCAAGCAAGTTAAACCGGGCTGTGAGTCCGAGTTTGAGCAGGCACTGACCGATTTAATTACTGCTGCTGAGGGGTTTGATGGACATCTCGGAGCAAATGTCTTTCGCACTGGTTCTGAGTACCGGGTTGTCTTCAAATTCAATCATTTATCGAGTCTGCAACAGTGGGAGGCATCTGCGATTCGTCGCAAGTTACTCGATCGAGCCGAACGTTGCACCGTTGGAGATGGAAAGTTTCAAGTGCTAACCGGACTTGAAACCTGGTTTACACTCACGCCGCAACAAGCGATCGTGCCTCCACTGCGGTACAAAATGCTAGTGGTCACTTGTTTAGCTGCCTTTCCAACTCTAAACGTGGTCAATCTTGTACTGCAACCTTTGCTGCAATCTGTACCTGTGTTGCTGCGAACTTTGATCTCAATGATATTAATGTTAACGCTGATGACTTATGTGATCATGCCACGCATGACCAAGCTATTTGCCGCTTGGCTCTATCCCAAATCCCTGTAGGAGATTTCTTATGACAATTTTAGTATCAGGCGCAACGGGCAACATTGGCGGAGAAGTGATTCGACATCTGCTAGGACAAAAAGCTGCGATTCGGGCATTGGTGCGCGACCCGAAAAAAGCAGCAAAACTCGAAGCTCAAGGAGTCGAACTTGCCCAAGGAGATTTCAGTCAGCCAGGGAGCTTAGAGGCAGCATTACAAGGGATTGATGCTGCTTTTTTAGTCATGCCCAATGATCTTCATCAAGTCGAACTTGAATGTAATTTTATTGATGCCGCAAAACACGCTGGAGTGCGTCACCTCGTTAAATTATCGGTACTCCGAGCAGGAGAAATTCCGAGTTCGCTGCAACAATGGCATCGCCAAATCGAAGAACACCTCGAAGCATCAGGCATGACCTGGACGCATCTGCGCCCGAATATGCTGATGCAAAATATGCGCTGGTTTATTCAAACAATGGCACAGCAAGGCGCGTTCTATCACTCGATTTCAGGTGATACTCCTATTTCCCATATGGATGCTCACGATACTGCTGCCGTTGCCGCCCTTTGCTTGAGTGAACCCGGACACGAAAATCGATCTTACGATCTGACGGGATCGCAAGCTGTGACGTTTGAGCAAGTGACCGAATATTTTGCTAGTGCCTTGAATCGTCCTCTTCAGTTCGTGCAAGTGACCCCTGCGGACATGAAGGCGGCGCGACTGGCAAATGGTGAACCGGAATGGTATTTAGACGCAGAAGCACAGTTGTTTGAGCATTGGCAAGCGGGAGCCGGATCAATGATTACGACTACGTTTTCTGATCTACTTCATCGATCGCCCAACACCTTTGAAGCATACGCGAAAGACTACGTTCAGACTCACGCTCAAGACTTCCAAACCCCTGTAGGAGCTTAATCATGCGGACTGCTTTTGGACTCGATATTCCGATGACGCTTGAAGATGTGTGTCATCCTGAGAAAATGGCGCTGCTAGTGTATGACATGCAAGTTGGAGTCGCGCAACAGTTGCCCGGTGCAGTGGAGTTTATTGCCCAAGTGAAACAAGTTGTGGAAGCGGCGCGATCGCACAAAATCCGAGTCTTTTTCTCGCGTCACACCACCTTACCGAAAGAAATTGCAGGCGTTTCGCAACTCAAAGGCGCAATGGCACTACAGCGAGTTTCAACCGTCGCGGAGGTTCAGCCGAATTTCTTACCCGATTCTGCGGCTCATGCCATTGTTCCCGATCTCGCTCCATTGCCCTCCGAGGTGGCATTTGACAAGCTCACAATGTCGGCGTTTGTTGGATCGTATCTCGATTTAGCTCTGCGGGATGCGCGGATTGAAGCGATCGCAGTAGTTGGTGCAGTTCTTGAATTTGGCATTGAACCGACGATTCGCAATGGTGCAGATTTGGGCTATACCTCGGTACTAATTAGCGATGCTTGCTTCTCATTTTCGGAGCAGAATAGGGCGAGATCGCTCTCTAATCTCCAGTCCGCAGGTTTAATCACGGATAGCAATACCTTCAAGACCACCTTAGATCGAGTGCATCAACACCATTGAGGGAAAAAGACTTGCAAACCTAAAAGGACAATCACACCAATGACTTACATCCAAGTTGCACCCAATGTAAATCTCTCCATTCAAGACTGGGGTGAGGGTAAAACAATTCTTTTCATTCCAGGCTGGTGTTATGGGCATGAGATGTTTGAATATCAGTTCACTCACCTCACAGCTTCTGGGTATCGGTGTATTGGTATTAGTATGAGGGGGTTTGGGCAGTCTGATCAACCGTGGCAGGGGCATAACTTTGACACCTATGCCGACGATTTGAGACAAGTCATTGATTGCTTAGATCTGAATGACATTACTCTAGTTGGTTTTTCGATGGGTGGTGCGATCGCATTACGCTACATGGGCAAACACAAGCAAGCCAAGGTTGCTAAATTTGTGCTTCTAAGTGCAGCAACCCCCTGTCTGACAAAGAAGCCAGACTTTACGCAGGGTTTAGATAAAACTCCCTATGATGATCTCATTGCAGCCTGTTATCGCGATCGCGCTGCAATGAACGAAACCTTCGCGAAAGTTACTTTCCACAGTGCAGTCAGTCCCGCATTTCTCAACTCGATTGTCAACATGGGGATGCAAGCATCACCGATTGCAACGATCCAGTGCCTTGAAGCATTACGCGACGCTGATTTGAGGGCTGATCTCAAGACCGTGACGGTTTCAACCCTTATTTGTCATAGCAGGAATGATCAAGTTGCCCCCTTTGAAATCACAGCAAAAGTCAACCACGAGGGCATTCAGAACTCGACTTTGATTGAGTTTGAGAACAGTGGGCATGGTCTGTTCTTCGATGAAAAGGACAAACTCAATCAGGAACTTATGAAGTTTATTGGCTAATTCAAATTTGATTGGAAGGGAAATTCATTATGATTCACATTCATGCTTACGCCTCTCCCCCAGAAGCATTTTTGGTCAACTCATTCTTGATTGAAACGCCTAATGGTGTCGTGGTAATAGATACACAATTTCTAGTGACTCCAGCTAAAACTCTAAAGCAGAAAATCACCGCTCTAGGAAAACCTATACTTGGCGTGATCATCACGCATCCGCACCCCGATCACTACAACGGAACAGCGATTCTCTTAGAAGGGCTAGAGACTATACCGATCTATTCCACAGAGGCGACTTATGAGGGAGTGAAAGCAACAGAAACGCCTAAACGCGAATTTTGGACACCCACTTACCAGGAGGAGTACCCCAAATCAACCTTATTACCCACCCATATCGTCACTCCTGGAAAACCGCTGATATTCGACGGCGTAGCGCTGTTGCTGGACGATTTGGGTGCTGGAGAAGCTTCAGACATCACAGTGATTTACCTGCCAGAACACCGTCAACTGATTGCCTCTGATTTGGTGTACTACCGAGTTCATCCTTGGCTGGCTGAAGGACGATCGCAGCAGTGGCTCAAACAACTTGAGTTGGTGAAAGAACGATACAGCGAGGCTATCCAAGTATTTAACGGTCACGGTGAGCATTCGACACTTCAAGGTCTAGATGAACAAGTCGATTACATTACTTCATTTCGGGATTTAGTTGATCAATATCGTCAAGAGGATAGGGTTGGCGAAACACAAAAGGCAGAAATTCGCAAGATCATGCTTGAGACCTATCCCACTTATCCGCTCGATTTCTTGATTGAGATGAATGTGGACGGTGTTGCTAAAGAACTTGGAAGTTAAGTTAGCAATCAGAATACGAGCCATTTATTTAAGGAGTAGCTTATGAGCCAAACATCGCAACGTATAGCATTAGTAACGGGTGTTGGTCGTCCTCAAGGCATTGGATTTGAGGTCTGTCGCCAACTTGCAAAACAGGGTCTGATGGTGATTTTAACAGCACGAGATGCTGAAAAAGCAGAGTCTAATGCCAAGCAGTTAACTGAACAAGGGCTGAATGTTTTACCTAAATGCTTGGATGTCTCAAGCGATCGCAGTGTCCATCAGCTTGCAACCGAAATCGAGGCAGAGTTCAGCAAACTCGATGTTTTGGTCAACAATGCTGCGATAAACTTCGACTTTCAGCAACCAACGATCGGGGTTGATCTCAATACCGTGCACGAAACGCTGGAAACCAATTTCTTCGGAGCTTGGCGGACTTGTGAAGCATTTCTACCATTAATTCGTCAAAGTGAACATGGACGCATTGTGAACGTTTCGAGTGAAGCGGCTTCTTTCTCATCGCCGGATGGTATGGCGAACAAGGGTGGAGTTTTGCCATCCTATTGCGTTTCTAAAGCAGCACTCAATGCTTTCACTGTCAAATTTGCAACTGCTCTCAAAGACACTGGCGTTTTGGTTAATGCAGTTTGTCCTGGTTATACGGCAACTTATCCTGGAGCCGAAGCGATTGGGGCACGTCCATCTGAGGAAGGAGCAGCAAGTGTGATGTGGGCGGCATTACTGCCGGACAGTGGTCCAACAGGGGGATTTTTCAGGGATGGTAAACCTTTACCTTGGTAGAAGCTCAAGGCATTTCGCTCTCTACATCTCTTGAAAGTCTGAAAGATTTAGTAACAAAGTCGCGATGGCGCAGATGTGGGCTATACCTCAGTACTAATTAGCGATGCTTGCTTTTCGTTGAAATTATTGCTGTTCTCCAACTAATGCTCAACTCTTTCAATCAAGTAAGTTAATCAGAAAGAACAATGACCTCTGAACTAGAAAATCAAAACCTAATCGTTGCTCACATGTTTGTTGAACAATTTCTGGGTAAGGGAGATATGGATGTGGCAGAAAAAGTGTTAGCGGAAAACGTGCAGGCAACTACAGGATTAAAGCCAGATGGTCCAATCAATGGGCGCGAGCAGTATAAGCAAATCTTTGCTGCCTTTTTTGAGGCTTTTCCGCCTGTTGACGATCTTGTGATTGAAGATAGCTTTGCCACCCGCGATCGCGCAGTTGTTCGCTTTCGTTCAAGACAGAAACACGCGAAAGACTACTTTGGCATTGCTGCTACACAACGAATTATTACTTTCATTGAAACTCATGTTATGCGAATACAAGATGGCAGGATTGTTGAGAATGTCGTCAGCGCGACAAATCTAGAGTTTGAGATGTTGATGGCTCCAGTCCTGTCCCCGTTGATTCTCAAGTAAACAAAAACTGACATTGAAGGCGGAAGCATTGTTAGATCAAAATTTGTCAAGTAGAGCATCAATAATATGAACCAGAAAATTTGTGTGATCGTTGGATTTGGAACCGGAGTGAGTACAGGCGTTGCGAAAGCTTTTGCCAAAGAAGGCTACTCGCTTGCCTTAATCGCTAGAAATCTTACTAAGTTAGAAGACAATGCTCAAGAGCTAAAAACAGCAGGCTATCCTGCTCATTCGTTCGTAGCAGATGCCAGCGATGAAACTTCTCTGAGGCAAGCATTCAATCAAATTCAGGCTGAACTTGGAGATCCGGAGGTTTTGGTTTATAACGCCTTTGCAGCCACACCTGGAAAACCAACTTCACTCGATGCTGAAATTCTTGTTTCAGATTTTCGCGTCAATGTTGCAGGGGCACTCACCGCCGTTCAACAAGTTCTACCCGCGATGCAAGCTAACCAGAAAGGCACGATTCTTTTTACTGGAGGAGGATTAGCATTGAATCCCTTTGCGGATGTTTCGTCTTTAGCCATTGGTAAAGCAGGCATTCGCAGTCTAGCGTTTAGCTTAGCGCAGGAACTAGGCAGTCATAGGATTCATGTCGGGACTGTGACGATTTGTGGCATGGTTGAACCTGGAACACACTTTGATCCGGATACGATCGCTCAATCTTACATTGCTCTACACAAACAACCGATAGACGCTTGGCAAACAGAGATCGTCTATCAATAGGAGAACTAACATCATGAAAATTGGTATCATTGGCGGCGGCAACATGGCGAGTGGGTTAGGTAAATTCTGGGCAAAGAACGGGCATGAATTGATGTTCAGCTTTTCTCGCAGTGAGCAGAAGCTGAAAGACCTAGCCCAATCTGTGAGCAATACGGCTCAGACTGGAACGCCTGCGGAAGCGGTTGCATTTGCAGATGTGGTACTTTTAGCTGTTCCTTGGGGAGCAGTTCCCGAAGCATTACAAGCCGCAGGATCGCTCTCTGGCAAAATTCTCTTTAGCTGTGTCAATGCGATCAAACCCGATATGAGCGGAATGGCGATCGGCACGACTACTTCAGCCGCCGAAGAAATCGCGAAATTGGCGCCCCAAACACGAGTGGTTGAAGGTTTACCCTTGTTTGCGGAAGTCTTACAGTCAGGGAGTACGCATTTCAATGGGCAGGAAGCAACCGTGTTTTACTGTGGTGATGATGCGGAGGCGAAAGTGATCGTTGCAGGTTTACTCAGAGAAACAGCAGTCGAAGCGATCGATGTGGGTTCTCTCAGCACTGCCCGTTACATTGAACCCGCAATGATGGTGCTAATTCAACTCGCTTACGTACAACAGAAGGGACAGGTTGCGTTTAAGTTGTTAAGTCGTTAACGGATTAGGATGATCAAGAGAGGTGTTTGATGAGGACTACAAATCTCAGAGCTAATCAGCTTTCGCCTGAAGCGTATGAGTGGTATTTGAAATATTTAAAGGCGTTAGATACTTTGGATATTGAAGCATACGGCAAATTCTTGGCGCAGGATTGTTCCTTACAATCCAATAATGAGCCTCCAATGGAGGGTAAGGACGCTGTGATGCAAGGACTTGCCAGTTATTGGACAACCTTTGCAAGCCTAGAACATGAATTGTTGAACATCTACGGTAGCGACTCATCTTTTGTGCTTGAGGCGTTGAATCATTACAATCGTCACGATGGTAAAGCCGTCAACCTCCCGTTGCCTTCACTGATCGTAACGAAGAGGGATTGGTTACTTCAGTTCGACTTTACACTGATACCACACCACTATTTACGTAATTGAGATTTAGCGTCGCTACCCTTTTGCACCAATATTGAGTGTGGGAAAATAAATTATGACTTCAAGAGTTTGGTTAATTACTGGCAGTTCTACGGGATTCGGTCGGGCACTAGCAGAAGCGGTGTTAGATCATGGCGATCGCTTAGTTGCAACCGCCCGCAAACCCGAACAATTGCAAGAGCTTGTCGATCGCTATCCTGAAACGGCAAAAGCGATCGCGCTCGATGTCACGAATCCTGAACAAGTTCAAATCGCACTCCAGCAAGCACAACAAGCATTTGGGCAAATTGATGTTTTAGTCAACAATGCAGGTTATGGATTGATTGGCGCACTCGAAGAAGTCACTGAAGAGCAAATACGCCGCAACTTTGAAACCAACTTGTTCGGGGCAATTAACATGATGCGAGCAATACTGCCGATCATGCGTCAGCAAGGAAGCGGTCACATTCTCAATCTCTCTGCGATCGCAGGTTTCTCGAATGAACTCGGCTTCTCCATCTATGGCGGTGCAAAATTTGCCCTAGAGGCGTATCTGAAGCATTACGGGGCGAGGTAGCTCCCTTTGGCATCAATGTTACGATCGTTGAACCTGGACCCTTTCGCACCGACTTTATTGGGCGATCCCTCGATCGAGCGACTCCAATGCCAGAGTATGAACCGACAGTCGGTAAGTTTCTCAATTTTCTCAACACAATTGAGGGCAAGCAACCTGGTGATCCGACAAAAGCAGCAAGAGCCATCATTCAAACGGTGAACTCTAAGAATCCGCCGTTGCGACTCGTACTAGGCAACTATGCTTACACTAAGTTTCGCAAGAAGATCGAAACATTGACGCAAGAGTTGAATGATTGGGAAGCGATCGGCATTAACACCGACTTTGAGACATAACTCATCGCTCGATATCAATCAACAACGCACCTGTTTTGCCAAAGGTTGTTCAATTCACTCATCTAGTAGAAAGAAGTCTATGCCTGATTACCAGCTTGCCGACATTTTTGCTCAGACTCCAGAAGCGATCGTACCCAACACCACGATCGCAGAATTTCCCGTCAATACTGAAATGACGCCCAAAATTCGGACAAGAGGCTAAGAGTAGTATTCTTGTTCAATGGAGAACAACATTATGTCAGGTACTCGTCGTCAACACAGTGCAGAATTCAAAGCCAAGGTCGTCTTGCAGGTCTTGAACCTTTTTTCTGATGGAAAAATTGCCAAGATTTTCAAAGTTCGTGAAATAAGAGCAAGGTTCGAGAATTAGCGATCACATACGGTTGGCAAGAGAGACGAATCATGCAACGTCAGAATCCCTCATCCACAGACTTATTTCAACAAAAATCCTCGTTGCGGATTCTCCAGCATGAACCGATTCTTTCGAGCCATTCAGCAGGATGGAAAGGTGTTCTACTGCGTCACTATCATCTGCCACCCCATGAATTTTCGGAATACTGTCCTCAACAGCATGTGATCATTGCACATTATCAGCAACCCTCCAGCGTCGATCGCACTTTAGACGGGCAGAAAAAAAGCTTAGTGATGGGGCGTGGAGAGATTACGGTTGTGCCTGCTCATGCACCTCACCAGGCTAGTTGGAATGAAGCCCTAGATCTGATTGTGCTGATTCTTAATCCTGAGTTTATTTCTCACGTTGCTCATGAATGGATCGATCCTAGTCAGATTGAACTTGCTCCCCACTTTTCAAATGCTGACCCGTTTGTTAGCCAAATTGGATCGCTCCTGAAAGACGCATTGCAAACCTCTGGAGCAGAAAGCCGATTTTATGCAGAATCAATGGCAGTCGCCTTGGCTGCTCATCTGATCAGACACTACTCTGTTAAAAACGTTGCGCCGCCAAATCCTCTGGGGGGGAGCATCCCAAATGTGCAAATCTGAAACAGATGTCATAAAGTGAAGAGGTTCTCCGTTTAGGAGTAGAACTGATGACTCCAGATCAACAAGCCCGACTGAAAGCCTGCATCCGAGAAGCTGCCAGTATTCTCTACGAAGCAAGAGAACAAGAGATGCAGAGTCTTGAAGACATTGAGCGCACGGTGCGAGAGCAGGTATTAAAGGAAGTTGCGCCAGAGATCGGAAATTTTTTATCGAGCAAGTCACGCACACTGTCAGCGAGCGAACGCGGCAGGTCAAAAGCTGTATCGGAGAGCTAACGCTCCATCAGCAACAAGCCGAACGCCTAGAGGTCGAGCGCTATACCCGCATCAGTCCAATGCTGAGACAGTGCTGTTTGCGCTTAAGCGCCACTGAATCGTATCAACAAGCAGAATTAGACCTCTTCGCCTTGACGGGCATTCATGTGGGACATAGTGACTTGCACCGATGGGTGCAGCAAACAGAACTCGATGACCTTGAGATTGAGGAAACCATTGAGGAAATCATTAGACCTCCTGCATGAATCAATTTGAATGAGTCAACTCATAGTTGAGGAAGCCTGCAATCAAGTTGAAGCGCAGCCCAAAACGCTTACGACGGTTGCGATAGCGCTCTGCAAGGATGCGAAAAATCTTCAGCTTCCGAAACGTGTGTTCGACTGTGATCCGAACTTGGGCTAATTGTCGGTTAAATTGACGCTCCTCCTTGGAGAGCGGCTGATGCCGCGACTTCTTGTAGGGCGTACAACTGTAAGCATGAAATTTAGCAATTCCCTGGTAGCCTCGGTCTGCGACCCAGAGTTGTTCAAGTTGGGTCGGTAGTTGAGCTTGCTTGAAGATGCGGAAATCATGCCGTCGCCCCTGGTCAAACGCGGTGCAGACAATTAGTCCACTCAGATAGTCCACCACCACTTGCGCTTTCAGCGTATGCCATTTTTGCTTGCCACTGTAGTAGAGTCGTTGTTTTTTTTTGGACGTTCAATCGGACTCTCGCTAACATCAATCAGCAGAATGTTCCGCTGGGTTTCGGGCGAGTGCAAGGCTTTTTTGCCGGGTAAGCGGAACTCTCCCGACTGCATCAAAATGTCCTCAATCTTGCGAACCCTACGTCCTACCGTCGTCTCATCAATCCCCCAACTCTGCCCAATGTGGAACTGGGTGCGATATTCTCGCCAATATTCCATCGCAATCAGCAACTGGTCTTCCACTCCAAATTTGCCTTGTCCGCCCCGTTTGCCTTTGCGCGTCAGCTTCGGCTTGAGGATGTCCACCATTTTGTCGAAGGTTTCACGCTTCACCCCGCACTTGCGTTTGAAAGATTTGGGCGGTAGGTGTTGAATCCGAGCAAACATAGACGTTCTCCTGAGCATGGGTTTATCCCTTCTTTCAGGGCGATCGCACTCCCCTCAGGATTCATGCAGGAGGTCTAATATGCTCGTCTCAATCAAATGACTGAAGCCTTGAAAGTTGCGAATACTTTGAGAGAACAATCAACTCGTGAGGAAGCACTTCAGAAAGTTCGTTGTGCGGGGCGCTAAATAATTTGGAATGCAAGAGAAAGAGTAGCAACATCTTCAGTGCTAATCTTGTGAGTGGAACTATTAGATTGGCGATCGAGATCAGACAGGAGATTCTCGATCGCATCAATCCCCCGCTGAGTTGAGATCGAGATCGGCATTCGATTGGATTCTTCTGCTAGTGTTCTTAGCTGTTTGTAAGTTCTCGTGAGTGGATTACGGCTTGCAACAATTAAAGCTTCACCTCGTCCAACTAAAGGCGGTGCAATTCTAAATGTTTCACCTTGATCGGGATCGGGAACGAATCGATTTGCTTTTGCAGGTACTTCACCGCTCAGATCTCCGCTGATGTAGTCATTCGGAAAAACGATCGAGAAACGACCATTTGGACTAATTAAGGCAATGAGTAGATAAAGGGGTGAACGATCGTGATTTTTAATCTGAAATTGACAGGGTGTTTTAACTGGAATCGGTTGATTGCGAACATTTGAACTTCGATTTGTACTAGATTGAGCAATGATCTGATCCGGTTGGTTTTGGCGATGTAGCGAAACTTCAATGTTTAGCTGTGAAGCAGTCGGGTTAAGGGTTTGACGAATGAGATGAGCAGCGAAAAGTCCCTGAAATCTTGGGGTCAGACGTACGATCGCATCTGAAATCGATTCTCCTGCTTGCCCAAACGAATCAGGAAATTGTTCTAAGCTTGGTGAGAATAATCCAATGCTGTTTGAAGTTGCGCGACTGAGAATATAGTGAACGAATTGGGGATAAGCACCGTTTTGAGTTGGGACAAATTCGATGCGATCAATCTTCGGGACTGAATTACCCAGCGATGAATCTAAACCAATTTGTAGTTTGATTGTTCTTGGAATGACCCGCGAGGATTCTTTCAGTAGTGTTCCGGGGCGAAGCTTGTTGAAAATTTTCGCGATCGCGGTTAATCCTTTTCGTTCAACGATCGTGACTGTCTCTGTTCCTTCTAATGTTGAGAACGTTGATCCCGTTCCAAAAGATTCTAATGTTCTTTTATCTAATCCTCCTAACCAAAGAGTAGCTTGATTTTGCCGAATCGATTGCACAACTGCTTGAGCCGATCGATGAATGGGAGCCGTGGAGTAGATCGGCTTTGTCATGAGTTCCGGTCTAACATCAAAAACGGGTTCTTGGAAGCCTGTAGCACTGAACAGAGAACGTTTAATCATTGCTTCCGCGTCGGTTAAACTCTCCGCCGATTCCCAAAGATATTGAGTGAGAAAGTAAGTAAATAAGCCAGAAGACACATCAGCGAGATCGTTTTCTTTTGCAAGTTGCTTCGCCGTGGCTGCGGCAAGAATTGCACCTTTCGCACCTTTCTTTCTGCGATCGCGCAACTGTTCAGGGGTCAATCCCAGCTTTCGCATCCAACTTTTCTGATAGTCAATTTCAGCTTTGCTCGGTTGATAGAGTGTATTGCTTGCATCGGCTCGAACTCGTTCACTTCCGCGAGTTCCACCCCCTGAGTAACAACAATCAAAAACAGCGGTAACATTCTCTGTTTTCAGGGCTGACATTAACAGAAATAAGGTCTTGCCCATAATGTCATTCACGCTTTGGTCAGGATTGAGATGATCTGAATCCGCAGGAACGAAAGCACTGTTAGCTCGATCTGAGGTAATTGATTCGGAGTCGAACACTCGTGAGCCATGTCCTGAGAAGTGAAAGACAACAATATCATCTAAGTTTGCTTGCTGAATTAGATGAGTCTCGAAAGTTTGTAGGATGTTGTTTCGAGTCGCGTCTTTGTTGAGCAAGATCTTGATATCTGAAGGTTTGAAGCCAAAGCGATGAATGAGGAGTTCGCGTTGGAGTTCGACATCAGTTTTGCAGCCGTTTAGGGGGGAAAGACTGCGATTCGCTCCGCGAAGCTCCGAAGGATCGCGAGTCTCCAAATAACTATTGATGCCGACTAATAGTGCAAGTTTGCGCGGACTCGATCGAGCTAACGCCTGACGA
The DNA here is from genome assembly GCF_050565645.1 of Leptolyngbya sp. AN10. Lineage (NCBI taxonomy): Bacteria > Bacillati > Cyanobacteriota > Cyanophyceae > Leptolyngbyales > Leptolyngbyaceae > Leptolyngbya > Leptolyngbya sp. AN10. Next base: position 31,068 of record NZ_JBNXVP010000048.1, on the reverse strand, counting down.
TACTGTTCTGCTTGAGCGAGATAAATGGCGTTTAAGGCTGCCGTTTGAAGAAAATATCGGCGTTTCATTGTGCTTCCCCGATCAGTGTAAAAGCTGCCCAGTCTTTCGGATTCGGATGGGTTTTCAGTGTTGTTAACATTGCTTGTCTCAGGGCTTGAGCTTTATCAGGATTCTGTTTTAATTGTTGATAAAATTCCTTCATCAGATCTGCTGTAGGAGCGTCAGGAACCGCCCACAATGAGACAATCACGCTCGGAACACCTGCGGCAATAAACGATCGAGATAATCCCACAACACCATCGCCCGTCACTCGTCCCCGCCCAGTATCACAAGCACTCAAGACCACTAAATCAGCATTTAACTTCAGTTGCGCGACTTCTTCAGCCGTCAGAATTCCACTATCATTTTCAGAGGGGGCAAGTGCCAACCAGCTTTTGAAACCATTGCGATCGGAAAACGATCCATGTGTTGCGAAATGAATCACTCTAGCATCAGAGATTTGCTGAAGGATTGTTTGTTTCGTTCCTGCTTTACCTGTGATTGCTTGTGTGTTGAATAAAGGTGCGATCTCTCTAGCTTCTTGTTCTGCATTCGGTAGATTCGATAGTTGTTTCGCTTGGGTAGAATTTGGATCGATCGGCATTAACGGATTACCAACAATCAGCGCATTGTTTCCTTTGGGACGAGAGTTAAGCGCACGAGTTTTATCAAGCAGTTGAATCGAAGAAGCAGTACGGATTGTATGTTGCTCGATTAGGAATTGACCGTTTGCAGCTTTGAGAGCAGCGAAGGGAACTAAAAAGAGCGTTCCATCTGGGATAAAAACAATATGCTGATTCGGATCAGTTGGGAGAAGAGATGCGATCGGTTCAATCAGCAATCGGTGGAGCGCTCTGAAGTTTGCATCTCGCTCAGACTGGGCACAGGGATTCTTTTGGGTTGCGTCATCGACAATTAGCCAATCGGATTGGGCACTCCGAACTCCGATCGAGGCGCGACCATTCCCGATTAATTGCACGATCGAAGAACATTGCTGCGGTAGAACATCAGTTAACTTCAGTTGTCGAAAGTTGATCGCTCCAGTCGGCTGAACAACCCAGATGTAGAGTTCTCGTTTGCGTTCGTTGAGTGAGTATTCAACGAGAGTAGCATTCTGCGATCGCGCAATTTGTCGAAGTTGATCCACGCTCGGTGCTGCTTGCGAGGGTGAATCTGTTGGCTGCAACTGTTGACTTAATCGTTCTACTAACGCTTTTGTTCGTCCCCATTCTGAAATCGTGAGTGCTGCTTCAAATTTTTTCTGCGCAATCATCACCTCTTGTAAGATGCGATAGCTAACCGCTTGAGTCTCGAAGAATGAGATCTTATTTGCTTCAGAAAGTCGATCGAGTCGAATCGATTCAAAAACAGCGATCGCGCTTTTCAAAGATTGTTCTGCCGGAGCAAATTGACCTGTTTCAAAGTAAGTAGCACCCAGATTATACAAGGCTCGTGCTTCCCCAGAGCGATCTCTGACCGCCCGATAAATTGGTAGTGCTTCATTGTAGGAGCGAACTGCATCCTCGTAGCGTCGCAAAGCTTGATAAGCATTCCCCTGATTTAACAGAACTTGTGCTTCACCGTTCCGATTTTTAATAGCTCGGTGAAGGACTAAAGCTTCTGAATAAGATTGAATTGCTTCTTCGTAGCGTGAAACCGCAACATAAGCAATTCCACGATTCATGAGTGTTAAGGCTTCCCCATCGCGGTTTCGGATCGATCGATAGATTGAGAGTGCTTGTGTGTGAGCCTGAATTGAATCAGTATGCCGGAATAATGCACCATAGATAATTCCTAAGTTACTGAGTGCTTCTGCTTCTCCTTGAAGATTTTTAATCGATCGGAAAATCGCTAAAGACTCACTGTAGGCATCGATCGCTTCATCGTTACGATCGAGCAAATCGTAAACGACTCCCCGATTCATCAGAACGCCTGCTTCCCCGCCTCGGTCTTTGATCGCTCTCAAGATGGGTAAAGCTTGATCGAATACTGTTAAAGCTTCCTCGAAACGGGATAAGAAACGATACGTATCTCCCAGACTAGAGAGTGCCGAAGCTTCTGAGCGACGATTTTTGAGTTCTCGAAAGATCGGTAAGGCTTGATTGAACGCTGCGATCGCCTCGTCGTAACGAGAGATGGAATTGTAGACAATGCCGCGATTCATTAGTGCAGTGGCTACATTGTTGCGGTCATTTGCAGCTTGGAAAATGGCTAACGCAGCATCAAACCCTGCGATCGCTTCATCGTTACGAGTGAGGTAAGCATACGTAATGCTGCGATTCATCAGAACTTTTGCTTCACGACTGCGATTGCCCATTTCACGAACAATCGATAAAGCTTCATCGTAAGACCGAAGCGCATCTTCGTGGCGAGACAAAGCAGTATAGGCACTTCCCCGATTCATTAAGATGACTGCTGCATCGTTGCGCCGCTGGAGTTGCTGAAAAATAGAAAGTGCTTGATCAAATGCACGAATTCCTTCTTCGTAACGAGATAAGAGCGTGTAAGAGCGTCCTTGATCATTCAGGATGCTTGCTTCTTCTTGTCGATCGCCAATTTCCCGGTAAATCTTCAGTGCTGCTTCCCAAGATGCGATCGCGGCTTCATGCTGATCAGCTTCGTATTGTTGCTGCCCTTGTTTTGATAAGCGATCAGCTTCTGATTTGCGATCGATTTGTTGCGTTTGAGCAATTGTTTGAGCCTGCGTTAAGGGTGCATTTGTACCTAAAAAGAGAAGCGCGATCGCTAAAAGATTGAGAGAGCGTTGCATCATCGGGCAGTCCTCGATCGTCCGGAGTTCATCTTAGAAGAAAATTTATTTGCGGTATCTTATTTTTTATTCTTCTCGCTGAATTTACGGAATTCGGAAAATTTGCCGAGAATCCCTTCGATATGTCATAACTTCTTCGGGGAAATATAAAATCTTTTTCTCTAATTAGCAGGAATTGAGGTGGCGATGAGTGAGATAGGGAAGTACTGGACTTTAGTTCGGATCAATCCAGCAGGCGGATACCGAGCGGAAAAATGCGCGATCGCACATCACTACATCGAGCAAAACTACGCTGAAATCACAGAATCAACTCGATTACAGCAGTTGCTGATTCGCGACTATCAAAATGGTTCAACTGAGGCGGAATTGTGTCTTCGTTGTTTTATTTCTCACTGCACCTTAGAAGAAGCAAGCTCGATCGCACGTCAGTTCGGAGACTACTATCAATTCAATCAGTTTGATGTTCTGAGCTATGTTCTCGATGATGATGGAATGCTAAACCGTCACTATCATCCGTTGTCTCAGAAGATTCTGGCAAGTTACAATCCAGCGATCGCATCTCTCAACACTTGGGCGACTCGACTGGTTAGACAGCATCCAGATCTCAATCAATTTCTCAAGCAGCAAGGATTATATTTAAAGAGCGATTGGGCGATTCTCAACAGTACAACGACCAAGCGTTTAGAGCGAATCTTAAGCGATCGATTCTACTGGTCAGCAAATGCAATCCAGACTGCAATTCTTTATTTAGAAAGCTATCACTCGGTTTATTTAAGCGATCGTATTTCTGAAGGCAGCCAAGGGCGATGTAAAGAGCCGACCTCCGAACAATTGAAACGAATCGCTGATCAACTGCAAACAAAGCTAAATCAGCCGATTTCCCCAAATCAAGTGTTAAAACAATTACTTGCGATCGCGCAATGTCTCCGGCAGCATCGTCTAAATCGCTACGAAACTGAATCGATCGAAGATAAACCGATTCAAGCAGAACAGCTTACAGTTCGTAGCACTGAATCCGATCCAACAGAAGAATTTTTGTATTACTACCGCGCTCAATTCGTTCAATGTTTGACTGCGGCTCTAGAAACGGTAGTTCACGATTATACCAGTCGCCTAAAGGAGCAGAAAGCCAACCAATTCCGTATTGCGCTCCATTTGCTTTACTGCCAACGGATCACCATGACGCAAATCGCGGAACAACTCGATCTCAAGCGCCAAGACAACGTTGCGCGATTATTGAAACTCAAAACTTTACGGGCTGATGTAGGATTGCATATCCTCACTCGACTGAAACAGGATATCTCAGCGATCGCGCAAAATTTCACCGACCCGGAACGGTTGAGCCAATTTGCCGAAACGATCGATGAAGCGTTACGCGATCAAGTCGATGCCCTGTTAGAAAAGGATGCTCAACAATCCAAAACTCCGAAAGCCTATCAAAAAGATAATTTGTTCGCTGAACAGCTTTGTGCTTTGCTCAGTCGTGACTTACCTTGATTCAATCCTCAGATCATGATGACTCCGTTAAACGCTGCCTCTACCTCAATTGACCTCGATCCAGAACGAGTAAGAACTGCGATCGCATTCACTCAAACGATCGCAAATCTGCCCGCTCAATGGCAATCTTATCTTGCCTTGCTTGCCTTAGAGGGTTTTACTCAATGGATACTTGATCGCTCAACTCCGATCAAGTTCGATCGCTCTCAAGCCCGACTAATTGAACCTTCAAGCTCTGGTATTCCTGCTGCGATCAACTCTGTGTATGCAAATCACTTCCATCTTGGATTCATTGCGATCGATGACGTGGAAGATACGATCGAGTTCCCAGTCTCATTGCTGCAAAACCCTGCTCATTTTTATGTAGTGATTAATGTTAATGAGGAATCGAATCAAATCGCGTTTCATTCTTTTATACCTGGCGATCGACTTACGATAAATTCAGCGGATGAGACTTGTCTGATTCCAATCTCTCTATGTGAAACTAACTTAGAACAATTGCTATGGTATCTTGCAGGTTTAGAACTTAGTGCAGTTACATTGCCAACAACTCGCACAGCAATTTCTCCTCAATGGTTAATTCAACCGCTTGTGAATGCCGCTCGATGGGCGCAAACTCAGATTGATGAATTGTCTTGGACATTGTTCTCGCTTGAGTTAGTTCCGGCAATGAGAACACGCGCAGATGCGTTTAGTGCAGATGTAACTTCTGTGTTCACAGAAATCGAACGCTCTGGCATTCACATTCCACCAACCGCACAATCGGGTTATCGATCGATAACCCTGAATTATCATACCTTTCGGCTCTATGTCACGACCTGGGCGATCGAAGAAACTTCAGAACCAGAATGGTCTTTGCTGGTGATTCTAGAATCGATCGATTCTTCAACATTACCGACAGGGACTCAGTTGATTGTTCAAGAAGGTAGTACGGTATTAATTGAGGAAGCAGCTAGGGTAGAATCATCCTATTTGATTGCTCAAATTATTGGAAACTGGAATGAGAAATTTACTTTAACACTCAGAAGCATCAATCCTGAAACCCATACTCCAACAGATTCTCTGAGTTTAGCCCCGATCGTATTTCAACCGGACTAATGCCATGTTATTGAAGATTTGGCGCGTCGAGCAAACGTGTTTATTTGAACTAGTCTGGAATGAGACACAGACTTTGAGTGCAAAGCTGACCTATCCAGAAACACTTACTACGCTTTATCAAGCTTGGCAAAGTACTTATCTTCAGTTTTACCGTTCAACCTTACGCGCTCGTCTTGGGTTAGTTCTCAACATTCAACAACCCGCGATCGATTGGCGAACTCGGCTCGTTCAAGCTGAAGCTGCTTTTCTCGCTGAATTTCACTACTGGTTGAACAGTGCAGAACTATTAGAAATTCGACGCGAAATCACTAAAACCTCAGTTCTTTATCTTCGCTGCGATTCTCCAGAGATTGTTAAATTACCTTGGGAATCTTGGCAGATTGGTGCAGAGTTCGGCTCTTCTCAACCGATCCAGATTATCCGGACTTCACTCGCGCTTTGTGCCGAACAAGCGAAACCAATTCATCGGACTAAACATCGTATCCTAGTAATTCTAGGCGATGAAACGGGTCTCAATTTTGAGGCTGAACGGGCTGCTTTACAACAGTTAAATCATCGTGCGGAAATTCAGTTAATTGGATGGCAACCAGAGGCAAGAACTCCTGAGCTACTGCAACAAATTCGGAATGCGATCGCTGATCCGAAAGGCTGGGATATTCTCTTCTTCGCCGGACACAGCAACGAATCCACGCTCACAGGCGGCGAATTAGGTATTGCTCCAAACACTTCGATTCTAATCAGCGAGATTGCTCCACAGCTAAAGATTGCTCAAGAGCGCGGATTACAGTTTGCTATTTTCAATTCTTGTAATGGTCTCAGTATTGCCGAATCACTGATTAACTTAGGACTAAATCAAGTCGTTGTGATGCGCGAACCGATTCGCGATGATGTTGCAAAAGACTTTCTACTTCACTTCTTAAGATATCTATCAAATCACCAGAACGCACAAGAAGCGACCCTTTCTGCCTGTCAGTTTCTCAAGCTAGAAAAGAATCTAACTTATCCTTCCGCCTATCTCATTCCATCGCTCTTTTCTCATCCTCAAGCAAAACCCTTTCGATTTGCAACCCCCACTTGGAAAACCCGCCTAAAACCGTGGAAGCCACAATGCTTAGAAGCGATCGCAGTTAGTGTTTTCGCCTCTCTCAGTGTTCTGCTCCCAGTTCAAAGCGCGCTCATTGATCAGCGTCAATTCGTGCAAGCAATCTATCGCCAAGTTACAAATCAAAGCATTCAACCTCAATCTTCTCCGGTGTTACTCGTTCAAATCAATGAAGAATCGCTTCAGAAAGACAGAGTAAGCTTGATCGAACAAAATCTCGATCGACGATATTTAGCAAAAGTTGTCGATCGCATTTCACAATCAGAAAGCTCAGTGATTGGCATCAATTATCTTTTGTTTCGACATCAACCGAGTGGCGATCGCGCTCTAGAAACATCGCTCTCAACCGCGATTCAATCTGGTAAACAGTTGGTATTGGCAGCAACGCCAGATTTACAGTCAAATCAATCTTGGATCACAGCATTACCAGAGTTCAAACAATTCGGAAGCAATGGTGATATGGATCTGATTGGTGATCCTGCGTTCTATGCCAGAGTAATTGGCGATACTCTAGCGCAAAATGAAATGTTACCTTTCGCCTATCAAGTGGTTCGATTGTGCAATCCGCAAGCCCTCGATCGACGAGATCCGCGCCTATACTTTCAGCCCATCACTCAATTCTCTGCAATCTTCGGACAAACCTGGTTACATCCTTTGATTGACTATTCAATTCCGCCAAATCAGGTTTATGAGGCAATTCCGAGTTGGAAGCTTTTGCGAAATCAAGATACAACTGAACGTACAAATGCGATCGCATTAATTGTCCCAGATGGTCAAATCGATGCAGGAGTCACACCTGGAGAAGACTACTTTACCAGCCCACTTGCATTTAAATTCTGGCAATCCACCGCAAGTGCAAAAACATCAAGCGGAACCATTCATGCTTATTTAGTTCATAGTTTATTGAATCGTCGAATGCTTCTCCCAATTCCGGATCTCTGGATCGTGATCATTGCTGCGATCGCAGGAAAAGCAACAATCATTCTAATCAATCAGCACCAACAAAAATGGTTTTTCATTGTTCCGATTAGTTATGGTTTAGCAAGTTTACAGTTCTATATTTCTTACTCTATCTTACTTCCATTTTTACTTCCTGCGCTCACGTATCTTGCATTTCTTGTTACCTCGAAGCCTCAATCTAATGATTAAACGAACTTTGATCCTGACTAGCCTACTTGCCATTTCTTTCTTCACGGATGCGAATTTGCTTTCTGCTCAATCTCAGCAGCGATCGGGTTGGCAACCTTTTTTCCAGCGGATTGTTTCTCGAACTCCAATTCCTCGCAAACGAGGCGGCGGACGCGGAGACTGGGAAGTGATTTCACCGGGCATTTGGACAAAGCAGCTTTGGACATTGCAACCAAGCTTAATTTGGCGTACCTCAAAGCAACTTCCCGATCGCGTTGAAATCCTCCAAGCAGGTTCACGCATTTCACTGTGGAGCCAGACGATTCAATCTGGCGGTACAATTCCGATCGCTGTTAAACTTGAGCCGAGCAAAACCTATTTTGTAAGATTTCTCAAGCGCAATGCTGATCTACAAAAAGATGAGATTGTGACCGCTTGGGAGTTTCAAACTTTGTCGATCGTACAACGCCAAAAAGTTACAGCAGAACTCGATCGCATTAACAAAAAGCTCAAACCCTTAGACCAATTACAGCGACGAATTGAGGTATTTGCAAAACGTGAACTTTGGTCTGATGCGTTTCAGGAAATTGATCGATCGAGCTTGTCTCCAATAGAGCGACAAACCGCGATCGATCAATTACTCGCTCAACTAAAAGCCCTCGAATCTTTTCAACGTAGAAGCTAATGTCGCAACACTTTCCAGCTTTGAACTTACAGGGGTGAACTACCTACACCAACCGCTACGCAGTATGGTGTAGGCTTCCAATTTCGCGGGGAAGCGCCTTAGATACGGATTTTTTACGTCCAACCTTCGGACTTACCTTCCCTCCATTGGCAGTAGCGCTAGTTCCTAACGCCAAGATTCGTAGACCTTCATCTCGAATGTTGATAGCAGCATTGACATCACGATCATGTTTTGTACCGCAGTTCTGACACTGCCATGAGCGGACATCTAGCGGTAAGCTTCCAACTCGATTGAGGCATACTGAGCAGGTCTTGGATGACGGAAAGAAGCGGTCAACTTCTTGATAGGCTTTCCCGTCATTCCCTGCTTTATATTTGAGCATTGTGGTGAATTCGCTCCAACTGGCATCGTTAATTGCTTTTGCCAAATTGTGATTCTTCACCATGTTTTTCACCGCTAAGTTTTCCACGCAGATCACTTGGTTTTCGTTGACCATTTTGCGCGATAACTTATGCAGAAAGTCTTTTCTCACATTCGCAATTTTTTCGTGAACTCGTGCCACGATGCGACGTGCTTTCTTGCGACGATTCGAGCCTTTCTGTTTGCGTGATAACTTCTGTTGTTTCCGTTTGAGGTTGCGAGAATGCTTTTTCAACACTCTGGGATTATCAAACTTAGACCCATCAGACGTAATCGCGAAATGAGTTAGACCCAAATCAATCCCCACCGCTTTGCCGTCAATCGACTTCTCTACTTCTGGTTGCTCGTCATCAAATAACAACGACGCAAAATACTTGCCAGAAGGAGTAAGGGATACGGTAACGGTTTTCAGCTTGCCATCAAACGTTCGATGAATCTTAGCTGAAACAATTCCAATCTTGGGGAGTTTCAAACCTTCATCGGTGATTTTGACGTTCTGGGGATACTGAATCGATTGCTTGCCATGCTTCGATTTGAAGTTCGGGAATGATGCTCGTCCCTCAAAGAAGTTGATAAATGCTCTCGATAAGTTGAGAGACACGCTTTGCAGCACTTGGCTGTAAGGTTCTGCCAACCATTCAAGCTCTTTCTTGAGTGCAGGTAAGCGGTCATTCATCCCTTGCTGAGATAAGCCTTTACCCGTCTCTTTGTAGAGCCGATTGGTTTCAGATAGCGAATTATTCCAGAACCATCTCGCACACCCAAACGCCTTAGACAGCGCTTCGATTTGCTCGTCGGTCGGATAAATTCTTACCTTGACTGCGTGTTTCATATCTATATCTTACTGCAATTTGCAGTTATTAGTAAGACGTTTTGATAAAGTCCTTGTGTTGATATCTAGGAGATTGGTTATTTCTTGCCTATCCGGTTTGTTCTCCAGCTTCGGTGAAGACCACAAACCGGACGGCAAGAAATAACCCTGGCTTTCATCCCGCCGCTAAGATAAGTACATCTATAGCGGGGGACTTCCCGCCGAATCAGTTAACACGACCATGAAAATAACTAACATTACAAAGCCTAAAATGAAAGCGATCGTTCAGACTGAGTATGGTTCTCCCGATGTGTTGAAACTGGCAGAAGTTGATAAACCAGTTCTATCTGATAACGGTGTACTTGTGCGAGTTCGTGCTACTGCTGTTCATGCGGGAGACTGGCATTTAATGCGCGGAGAACCGTTTTTTGTTCGTCTTATTTATGGAGGAATACGATCGCCAAAAATCAAAATCTTGGGCACTGATATGGCGGGAGAAGTAGAAGCGGTTGGTCAATCAGTAACGCAATTTAAGCCAGGAGATCAGGTCTTTGGTGATTTATCAGAAGTTGGATTTGGTGCATTTGCTCAATACGTTTGTGTTCCTGAAACTGCGTTAGTTTTGAAGCCAACGAACTTGACGTTCGAGGAAGCTGCAACAATTCCCGTTTCTGCACTGACCGCTTTACAGGGATTACGGGATGTTGGACAAATTCAACCAGGGCAGAAGGTTTTAGTGAAAGGGGCTTCTGGTGGAGTGGGATCGTTTGCGGTGCAGATTGCTAAGGCATTTGGGGCAGAAGTGACCGGGATGTGTAGTTCTAGCAAAGCGAAGATGGTGAAAGACATTGGTGCAGATCATGTTCTAAACTATACGCAGGCGGAAGCAGGCTTAAAAGAACAGTACGATTTGCTGTTTGACGTTGCTGCATACGGTTCGGCTTTTGACTATTTACCACTGTTAAAACCCAAAGGTCACTATGTTTGTGTTGGTGGCTCGATCGCTCGATTGTTTCAGGTGATGTTGTTTGGAGCTTGGATGTCAAAAATTAGCGATCGACAAGTGAAAAGTTTAGCTCAAAAGCCGACTCAAGCTGATTTGATTGTGTTGAAAGATCTGATTGAGGCGGGAAAGATTCGTCCTTATGTCGATCGCTGTTATTCGTTGAGTGAAATTTCCACCGCAATTCGTGCGATCGAAGAGCGGCAGGTGCAAGGAAAAATCGCGATTCGCGTCGAATAGTTTGGAAATCCGAGGATAGATGCTCCTTCCTCGGATTCCGGTTTGCGATCGCCTATTTTTGCTGAGTGAAAGTCATTACTCCTAACCCAGTTCCATTTGCAAAAAATAGCCGTAAGTTATCATTACTATCGAGTTCATACCGCTGAACAGTTGCGAGAGAGGATAGATAATTCTGTTCAAGCTGCATCTGTGGAGTAGCACATCCCTTTTTCGTGCTAGCAATCGCTCCGATTTTGAGTTGATTTGCAGGTTCTTGATAGGTTGCATTGTATCGATTACAGCCTGAAAATCCCATGACTGAATTGGTTGTAAATTGAAGCGTGATCGGGGGTTGGATTCTCACAGAGTTGGGTGCAAGAGTGCTGATTGAGCGAAGTTGCCAGCTTGTATTTTGTAGCTTCGATTGAAGAGGAGTGAACACTAAAACGCCGCTACCTCGCGCTGATGAATAGTTTAGGGTCAGTCGATTTTTGGCGGAACGAATCGATAGGCGGGGTGATTTTAGAATCGTTCTAAATTCATTTTCTCGCACACCCACTTCCAAAGAACAGCCAATCATCGTAGAAATGAAATCTCCAATGACTCGTAGTTGACCGTTTTGCACTTGGTAATCTGCGCCATACGAATTACAACCAGATGAGCCGCCGAGCCTTCTACCATCGAGTCGAATCGTGATCGGATTTTTGGGCAGTAACGAAATACGATCGCCATTTGATCGTCGCCATTCGGAAAGCTGCCAGGTGATACCCTCAAACGGAACAGATTGCCCGATCGGGTTAATCGGCTGAGGAGTTGTAGGCGTGGGAAGAGATTGAGCCGCAAACCCGCAGAAAGTAGTTAGTGCAATGCTACTTGCTAATACAGGAGCAATGTTTTTAATGCTAAATCTTTGAAACATACACTGAATTGAGAAACGCTACAGTAACAATTCTGAGATTGATGTAGGAAAAAGCAGTTGGTGTTACGAAATTAGATACCAACGTTTTTACGACTAAGAGGGCACTTGGAAAGAAATCTTTCATTGTATGACCCGCCCCGACTTCCAGTCCTACCGTGTACACACAAGTTGATGGATCGGTCATTGCTGAAGTCTTTCGCCCCCTAAGTCCCCCAATTCTGGGGGACTTTGAAGGACGAACCCTTTCTGGAATTGGAGAACTTTTTCTAGGTCAAAGTCCCCCAATTTTGGGGGATTTAGGGGGCTGAAGCCGACTGAAACGAAGCGACCCAAGACTTGTGTGTACACGGTAGGACTGGAAGTCGGAGCTAATCGAACAAAGTCCACTGAAGGGGACTGAACCAATCGAAATCAGGATTTTAGTCCTTTTCAAAGGACTTCGCACAGTTAGCCCCGAATTCATTCCGGGGCGAGATAGAACGAAGCGAGAAAACTTTTTGTACTTTCAATCATGCTCTAACGCAGATCTATTTTACCTTGCTGTTGCGTGTGTTAAGTCGTTGTAGAAACTATTGCATAACCTGATCAATCTTGAACTCTAAACCCAAACAGATTCAAATTCCTAAGACGATGACCGATCAATCGAGATTCAGTAAGCACATGATAGACAACCAGATTAAATGCAAGAAGCGCGATCGCATTCTTCGAGTCGCCTTGGTTATGAGTTTATCGATCGGGACTCAGTTGCCAGTGGTTGCCCAACCCAGACCTGCTAATCCCCCGATCGCACAAACCGCATCTTCTGAAGTACAACAGCTACAAGCGCAAGCGAGTCAACTCACTGATCAAGGCAGATATCGAGAAGCAACTCCGCTGTTAGAGAAGGCGTTGCAACTTCAGGAAACAGCTTTAGGCAAAAACCATCCTGAAATTGCAGTCTTGCTGAATGACTTGGGATTGAGCTACGTTCGGCAAGGACAGTATGCCAAAGCAGAACCGCTTTATCAACGATCGATTCAAATTCGTGAAGCAAAATCCATTACAGATCAGCCCGGATTTTCTATCACGCTAAGCAATTTAGCAATGCTCTACCACCTTCAAGGACAGTACACTAAAGCAGAGCCGCTCTATGTTCGCGCCCTCGCCATTCGAGAAAGAACACTCGGCAAAGAGCATCCATCCATTGCAACCATTCTTGGTAATCTTGCCGAAATCTTTCGAGAGCAAGGACAGTACGCCAAGGCAGAACCACTCTATCAACGCTCGATCAAAATTCAAGAGACAGCATTTGGTCAGAATCATCCCTCTGTGGCTCAGACTCTCAGCAATCTGGGTGTTCTCTACTTCGACCAAGGGAAATATGCGAATGCAGAAGCCCTGCTTACTCGTGCCCTCAACATTCGGGAAACGACGTTAAGACCGGGTCATCCTGAGATTGCTGTCGTTTTACACAATCTAGCAGTGGTAAGCTTACAGCAAGGGAAATATGCCATCGCAGAAGGTCTGTTTACTCGTGTTCTGACGATTCGAGAGAAAGCTTTGGGACAGAATCATCCTGATGTAGCTGCAACCTTACAGAATCTTGCAGCCCTTTATGATGAGCAAGCAAACTATACCAAAGCAGAATCGCTCTATCTACGCGCTTTGAGCATTCGGGAACAAACGATCGGTAGAAATCATCCTGAAGTTGCATTTACGCTGAATACGCTAGGAGGAGTGTACAAAAAGCAGAATCAAGATACGAAAGCAGAACCGCTCTATCTTCGTGCCCTCCGCATCTATGAAACAGCGCTAAGCAAAGATCATCCATTGGTGGCGATGACGCTGCACAACCTGGCAAGCTTATACCGCGATCGACAACAGTATGCCAAAGCAGAACCGCTGTATCTCCGAGCAATCAGCATTCGCGAATCTCGTTTGGGTTCAGCACATCCTGACCTGGCGACCAGCTTGAACGCCTTAGCTTTACTTTATCGAGATCAGAAGCAAACTACAAAGAGTGAACCTTTGCTTCTACGTGCTTTGGCGATCTACGAAGCTGGATTAGGCAAGGAACATCCCCGAACAGGTATCGCATTGAATCATCTTGCTGACCTCTATGCCATTCAAGGACAACCCGCAAAGGCTGAACCCCTTTTCCTAAGCGGACTCAGGATTTTAGAAAAAACAGTTGGAGAGAACCATCCACAGACGATCGCAACCTTGACGAATCTAGCAGCATTCTACAAAGCACTTGGAAACTCTGCAAAGTCAAAAGAATTCTTCGATCGTGCAACTCGCGCTAGACGCAGTGTTCGCTAATTCCGAAACTTGGAGAATAATTGATGAAGTCATTGCTGATGAGAAGCATTTTGTTTAGTGCAACTCGCTAAACAAAATGCTTCGCTAATGTTGAAACTTGGAGAATAACTCATGAAATCATTACTGTCGCTAACGTTGATGGGAAGCATTTTGTTTAGTGCAACATTGCCCGCAATCAGTCAAGAACCCGCGACTGTCCCTCGATCGAACATTCGCTCCTACATTGGGCTAACCTATCGAACACTCCCGAAAGGATTCAAAGATAACGGAGGATGGGTGGTGAAAGGCGGTCGATATGGAGCGGATTTTGTGCAGCGAGGCAATACCAGAATGATTTGGTTTACGAAAGTGCTTCCGTGGAATCGAGGGGGAGCTGTTCCGGTGCGAGTCGTGGACGTGATGGAGCTACCAACATTCCCGCGATCGCAGGAACTACACTTTGCTTTTTGTACCTTCAATGGTCAAGACGATCGAGAAATTTTTGCGATCGCAGAAGCAACAGACGAAGACATCCGTACCAACATCCGTCGAGCCTGGAGAGCCAACACCAAGACCGAAAAGATTGAATCCATTAGCCCGAAAGGAGTAGCTTGCAAACAGATTTAATCGATCGCATAACCTGTCCGACAGCAATCCCTAAATCCAGATAATTTTCTTGCTTGTGTTCTTCACAGAACAATCTTTTATGCTCCTCAATCCATCACTTGTCACAAAAACCATCTTGATCAGTCTCATGAGCCTATGTATCGGCTGTAACCAGACTGTTCAATCTAAAGCAATTCCCGCTGCTACGGAAACTCCTAAAACTGCACCAGAAAAAACGGTTCCTGCTGCTACGGAAGCTCCTAAAACTGCACCGGGACCCGTTGCGACACATACACCATCAGAGTCAGCGCAAAACTCTTCTACTGAAATTGAAACTCCTACAATTCTAGAAGGACGATACTGGATTGGGCACACAGGTCAGGCATTAGAAGTCGAAGGCAATCGCTATCGATACGAAGACGAGGGCGGAACACAACCTTGGCGATCGATTACTGAATTACAAGCGGTGCAAGAAGGTGTGATCTATGACGGAAATAACTATTGGTGCTTATCGAGCATGGCTCCTCAAGGTCAAATTGCATCGTGTTCTGAAAAAGGCTGGATCTCTCCATCAGATCCAGAAGACAATCCGTCTGATTAATAGACCTCCTGCATGAATCCTGAGGGGAGTGCGATCGCCCTGAAAGAAGGGATAAACCCATGCTCAGGAGAACGTCTATGTTTGCTCGGATTCAACACCTACCGCCCAAATCTTTCAAACGCAAGTGCGGGGTGAAGCGTGAAACCTTCGACAAAATGGTGGACATCCTCAAGCCGAAGCTGACGCGCAAAGGCAAACGGGGCGGACAAGGCAAATTTGGAGTGGAAGACCAGTTGCTGATTGCGATGGAATATTGGCGAGAATATCGCACCCAGTTCCACATTGGGCAGAGTTGGGGGATTGATGAGACGACGGTAGGACGTAGGGTTCGCAAGATTGAGGACATTTTGATGCAGTCGGGAGAGTTCCGCTTACCCGGCAAAAAAGCCTTGCACTCGCCCGAAACCCAGCGGAACATTCTGCTGATTGATGTTAGCGAGAGTCCGATTGAACGTCCAAAAAAAAACAACGACTCTACTACAGTGGCAAGCAAAAATGGCATACGCTGAAAGCGCAAGTGGTGGTGGACTATCTGAGTGGACTAATTGTCTGCACCGCGTTTGACCAGGGGCGACGGCATGATTTCCGCATCTTCAAGCAAGCTCAACTACCGACCCAACTTGAACAACTCTGGGTCGCAGACCGAGGCTACCAGGGAATTGCTAAATTTCATGCTTACAGTTGTACGCCCTACAAGAAGTCGCGGCATCAGCCGCTCTCCAAGGAGGAGCGTCAATTTAACCGACAATTAGCCCAAGTTCGGATCACAGTCGAACACACGTTTCGGAAGCTGAAGATTTTTCGCATCCTTGCAGAGCGCTATCGCAACCGTCGTAAGCGTTTTGGGCTGCGCTTCAACTTGATTGCAGGCTTCCTCAACTATGAGTTGACTCATTCAAATTGATTCATGCAGGAGGTCTAATCAACTTGTACCATGCAGCAGGTCGATCGCAATTCTGTACTCCTGTTTCGCTGCAATCCAGACCTATGCAAACGTTTGGGAATCCAGTCGCATACATTTTTCAGCATCGGAATGGGTGTTGGGGACTGACGCAAAAACTACGATCGACAAAACCGCAATAGTTACCTGTTGAGCGTATCGAGAAGTTGAAGAAAGCTTTGTTGTGCATTCTAATCCTCTGCATAACCTCTCGGATCGTGAACCTAAACCACTACAGCAAGTTAAAGCTATCTGATCGAGTAAAAGTGATGGCATTGAACTTTGAAACGGTTGGTATTCGATGTGAGATTGATGAATGCCAACACGGGTACAGGGTGCTGAAGCAGAATTTTCACAACAAATTTCAGGAGAAAATTGAATGAGTCTAACGGGCACTGCTGGAAATGATTCGCTCATTGGCGGCACGACAAACGATACCTTGTCCGGGCGAACTGGCAATGATTATTTAGATGGTGGCGGTGGAGCAGATACTTATCTATTCAATCGCGGAGATGGACACGATACGATCGATGACAGCAGCAATGATACGAGCCTTGATCAGTTGGTGTTTTCGGGAACGGGGCTAACTTCCACAAATGTTGTTGTTACTCGCATTGGTGATAGCAATGATCTGAGAATCTCTTTTGGTGGCACTTCGGATGCAGTGACACTCAAAAAACAGGTATACGGTGGCGGAAATGTTCTTAACTATGGAGTTGAGCGCGTCCGATTTAGTGATGGTGCGGTCTGGACAGAAGCACAAATTTGGAATGCTTACCTTACTGAAGGTGCTGCATCGAATGACAGGCTGCAAGGCACAAACGCAACTAATACCTTAAAAGGTGGGTTGGGCAACGACTACTTGGATGGACAAGCGGGAGCAGATACCTATCTGTTCAATCGAGGAGACGGACACGATACGATCGATGACAGTAGTAATGATACGAGCATCGATCAATTGGTGTTTTCGGGAACTGGATTGACAGCGGGAAATGCGATCGTCACTCGCTTGGGGAGTAGCAATGATTTGAGAATTTCTTTTGCTGGCACTTCGGATGCGGTGACACTCAAGAAGCAGGTGTACGGTGGTGGAAACAGCCTTAACTATGGAGTTGAGCGCGTTCGATTCAGTGATGGTATCACTTGGACGGAAGAACAACTTTGGAATGCTTACCTCACCCAGGGAGCGGCAGGAAACGATCGATTGGAAGGCACAAGGGGCGCTAACACGCTGAGAGGCGGTTTGGGCAATGACTATCTCGATGGTCAAGCGGGAGCCGATACTTACTTGTTTAATCGCGGCGACGGACAAGACACGATCGATGACAGCAGCAATGATACGAGCAGTGATCAATTGGTGTTTTCGGGAGCAGGATTGACGGCGGGAAATGCGATCGTCACTCGCATCGATGGCACAAATGATCTCAAAATTTCTTTCAAGGGCAATCTTTCCGATGCGGTGATCCTTAAGAAGCAAATCTACGGGTCTGGAAATATTTTGAACTATGGCATCGAGCGGATCAAGTTCAGCGATGGTGTAGTGTGGACTGAAGCACAACTGTGGAATACTTACCGGAATCAACCGAATCAGACGTTAACTGGAACAACTAGCAACAATACGCTAGTGGGTGGAGCTGGAGACGATAAACTATCAGGTCTGGCTGGCAATGATTCACTGAGAGGCGGTTTGGGTAGTGACTATCTCGACGGTGGAAATGGAGCAGATACCTATCTGTTTCAGCTTGGAGATGGTGCAGATATTCTCTACGACGATAGCAATGATGCGAGCCTTGATCAGCTTGTTTTCTCTGGGGCAGGATTGACAGCGGGAAATGCGATCGTCACTCGTATTGATGGCGCAAATGATTTGCAAATTTCTTTCGGTGGCGGTCTTTCTGAGTCGATCGTGCTGAAAAATCAACTGTTCCTTGGATTCTCCAGCAACTACGGTGTTGAAAGCATCAAATTCAGTGATGGAACAACCTGGAATGAAGCGCAACTCTGGAGTGCTTATCTCACTCGTGGCGCTACAACCGATGATAATTTGCGGGGGACTCCAGTAAACAATACCTTACGAGGTGGTTTGGGCAACGATTATCTTGATGGTGAAAATGGTGCAGATACCTATCTCTTTCAGCTTGGAGATGGTGCAGATACTATCTATGACGATAGTAATGATAGATCGATCGACCAAGTGATTTTCTCTGGAGCAGGATTGACAGCGGCGAATGCGATCGTCACTCGTATCGATGGCACAAATGATTTACAGCTTTCGTTCAATGGTCTTTCGGAATCGATCGTTCTAAAAAATCAACTGTTCCTTGGATTTGCCAGCAACTACGGTGTTGAAAGCATCAAGTTTAGTGACGGCGTAACTTGGAACGAAGCACAACTTTGGAATGCTTATCTCACTCGTGGGGCTGCAACCGATGATAATTTAGTCGGTACACCTGGAAATAACGTCTTGCGCGGTGGACTGGGCAATGATTACCTTGATGGTAAAAACGGCGCAGACACCTATCTTTTTAATGCGCTTGATGGTGCGGATATCCTGGATGATAGTAGTCCTGATGCGAGTGTGGATGTACTGGTACTATCGGGAGCGGGTCTTGAATCGACGAATGTTCGAGCAACCCGCGTGAACACTGATGATGTACAGCTTTCCTTTGGGGGGAGTTCAGCATCGATTTTGCTGAAAAATCAACTCTTTAGCGGTCTTTCTGCAAACTATGGAGTGGAGAGTATCCGGTTTGCAAATGGAACCACTTGGACGGAAGCTCAACTCCGGAGTGCACTTCGTTAATCGCTCTGGAGAAAAGTACTTACAATGTGCACGATCGATCAAGCCATTGTAAGTACTGATTTCCTGAATATCACAAAGCAGTTTAGAGGATGTTTGAAAAGTATAGAAGGTTCCTCGCTCCGTTCAGTTTCGCCCCGGACTGGAAGTCGGGGCTATCGGTGCGAAGTCCTATGAATAGGACTGAAGACCCCGGTGAGAGTGGCTGTTAGTCCCCTTCAGTGGACTTTTTTCAATTAGCCCCGAATTCATTCCGGGGCGGGTGAGTGCAATGAACAATACTTCTCAAACATCCTCTTAGCGATTCGATAGTAGAGCTAGGGTAGCTTCTAGTAATCGAATCGCTTCTGTCGTTTGGTTGCGCTCAGAATAGAGTTTTGCGATCGCAATAAACCGATCAATTCGCTCAGACCTGACTCGATTCGCACGTTGGGAAAGGCGCTTGGCTTGTTGAAAGTTACCGATCGCGATTTCTAGCTGTCCGGCTTCGAGTGCTGCAATCGCGATGTTATCGAATAATTCGGCTTTGAACAGACAGAGATGATCGGGAATTTGAGCGAGTAGATTAGAGGCTTTCGTGAAGTTGCGGGCTTGAGCATAGGCGCGAATATATCGGGCTTCGTCTAAGGCACGACTCTCTTCGGGAGACAGCCGTGAAGTTGGGGGAAGCTTAGGCGGTTGGACGGTTCTGGGTTTCTTAGATTGCTTTGATTGAATCGATGGAATTGGTGTAACTCGACGTTGCAGCGATCTGGTATCTGGCGCACGTTGGGGCAAATTCACATCTAAGAGGACGTTGGAGAAAAACACGCCTAGAGGGGTGAAAGGTGGTTCATTGAGGAGATCAAGCGGTGGCGCAACGATCGAGACTGGTAACGGTGAAAGTTGAGATTGAACACGTCTGGTTCGTTGTTGATCGATCAATTGTGTTGCTTGATCAAATTCTCCGATCGCTGCATATTGTTCTGCAATTTGTAGGTTCAACCAAGCTAAATCGGGTTGTCGAGTGAGTTCAGCGAGGAGCGATCGAGCATGGGTTCGTTCTCCAACTTGAATCAGAGCGCGGATTGTATCGAGCCGTTGAAATCCTGAAACTTCTCCTGTTTTAACTTGCTGCATTTCAGCAATGATCTGAGCGCTGAGAGCAGACTGTTTTGCTTGGTCAGCACGTTTTACGATCGTTGCCAGTGCTTCGAGACGCATTTGAGAATCAGCGATCGAGGTTGCAATGTTGTAAGCAACAGATAAGAGTTCTGCATCGGCGAAAATCTTGACAACATCAAGCGATGTGCGTGAAGCTATCCATTGATCTCGAATAGATTGGAGGAATTGTTGAGCACTACGACTATCCCCCAGTTCTGCGGCTTGTTTTGCTAGACTGATGTAGCTTTCTCTTGCATCACGCGAATCTAAGGTTTGGACGATTTGAAGAGATTGTGCAGTTTGACCTGCGGCAGCATAAGCGAGAATTAACGACTGCTGAAGGGATTTTACGTTACTACGATCGATAGATTTGATCAACGTTTCAGCTTGATTCAGAAGTGGCAAAGCCTCAGAAGATTGTTTCATCAATGCAAGTTCATGTCCTGCTTTGATGAGGTTCTGAATTGCTCTTGGTCTGACGGGTTGGGGTTCAACGTTGCGTAGCAATTGAGCAGCGATCGAGGTTAAAATCGATCGAGCTTTTTCGGATTGTCCAGCTTTGCGATAAGCTTCGACAAATTGAAGAGCTTCGGCATTGTTATTCCAGTTCAGAAGCATTCGAGCCTGATCGAGAATCTTCACGGCTTCGGTCACATTACCTTGAGTCCGATAGTCCTCTGCAAGTAGTAGCATCCATCCTGCTTTGAGCGTTGGAAGATTCCACTGCTGTTGATAGTTCATCTCGTCTTCGTCGGGTTCGGGGAAATAATCAACCGCCTGTAGAATCCAAGTTGCTTTTGCCTGTAGGGGAATCTTTTTGAGTTGTAGCGTGAGCGATCGACGATGAGCCTCCGGTCTCTTAAGTTCAGGAAATAGCGCGATCGCAGCTTGAATTTTGCCCGCTTCTAAGTTCTGAATCGTTCTTAAGACTGCGATCTCAGACGCGGATAGTTCCAGCCGCGATCGCAGATTTTCATTGATTTGATTTGCACGATCTGGGCGATTAGCGCGGAGGAACTCGATCGCAATTTCAGCACGTTGCTCTGCCTGTTGGAGCGAAATTCCTCGAACCGAATGAGTTGAATAAGTAGGAGGTGAGAATTGTGCAACTGCGATCGAGCTTTTACAAGCAGGCGCAGGTCGGGTTTGAGCGATCGTCGGAACAGAAATCGATTGAGCCAAAGAAAAAGTGAGAAGTCCGATCGTAAAACGTTGAAACATAGTCATGGAATTAGAGTGAGTGCAGATTCTAGTAAAAGAGCAGCTTCTTTGAATTGATTTCGTTGCGAATAGCGTTTCGCGATCGCGATTAGTTGCATTCTGACGAAGTTCGGATCAGGCTGTGAGGCGCGTTGATTTAGACGATCGCTCTTCTGCAACGCATTGAGAGCAATTTCTAGCTGGTTAGCTGCGATCGCGCTTTTTGTCACTTGTGCGAGAACATCAGATTTGAAGGTGCAATATCGATTCGGAATCTGTTCAATTAGAGCATTCGCTTTCTGGAAATTTTGAGCGATCGCATAATGTTTCGCTAATGCACCCAGAATTTCAAGTCGATTTGCTGTCACCGTTGCAGGAGAAGGCTTTGCGCTCGGAATGGGTACAGGTTTGTCGAGTTGTTTTTGCTGAGGAGCAGGAATCACAGAAGGCAATGGAGCGAAACGGGCTGAAGAAAAGAATGATCCTAGTCCACTCATCGGCAGCAATGGAGTAAGTTCAACATGAGATTCGTACTGATTCGGGGTTGGAAAAGCAACGAGATCCGCCGCTGCACGATCGACATTAATGGCATCTAGTCGCTGATTCGCAGTTTGAAAATCACCCACTTGCGTATAAAGATAGGCGATCGCGAATTGTGATTTCAGATCCTTGGGCGAAACTTGGTTGAGAAGTTGCCGCACTCGATTGACTGCACCAGCCTGAATCAAGTGATTCGCAACTTCAAACTCTGGAACGCCTGACCGCGATTTAGGAGCAATCTGCAACATTTGAGCAACAATTCGATCCGAGAGCGATGCTTGGTTTGCGCGATCGACATAGTTCACGATCGTGGCTAGCGATTTAAGTTGAAACAACGGAGACTGAATTGAAGCCGTGACTTGTTGAGCCAGATCAAACTTGCCTGCTTTTGCATAGAATTCGATAATCTCAGGCAATACGGTCAGCGGTTGTTTGTCGAAACTCCAGGCTTTTGTCGATTCGGGTCGAATCCGCTGAATGGCTTGAATTGTTAAGCGATCGTCTCCCAGTTCCGCTGCTTGTTTTGCTACTAACGCATAGGCTAAATCTGCCTGATTGGGTTGCAGTAATTTGACCACTTCAAATGCTTTCGTCGATCGACCCGCAGCAGCATAACCAAGTGCCAACAATTGAACGGGTGGCTGATAAATTACGTCTGGGGATTTTCGCAGCAGTGTTTCCGCCTGAGTCAGATAAGACAGAGCTTCTTGAGACTGCCCCAGTAGTGCAAGTTGATGACCCAAATTTACTAGATTGAAGACTTTGGCGGAGTTGGGAATAGCAAGCGATCGCGCTTCAGTTTCGATTCGAGCAGGTACAGTGTCGAGTATCGATCGTGCAATGTCCAATTTTCCCGATTTACGATAGGCTTCTGCCAATCGAATTAGGGTTACAATCCTAGTCTTTCCTGTGCGGAGTCGAGCTTTTTCTAATAGCTCTAGAGCTTGCTTTGGACTGTTCGCTTCTTGATGTTGAGCCGATAAATTCAAAAGCCAATCAGTCTTCTCTAATTCAAAATAAGTCGAGGACTCTGGCATTGTTTCAAGTACTTTAAGCACCCATTGTGTCCTATCCTTCAACGGCAGTTCTAGCAATTGAAGCGACACCGAAGACGAGTTCAGCCATGAAGATTGGACACCGGGAACAAGCGCGATCGCATCATTTGTTTTTCCAACTGCTAGATTTTGCAACAACCTTAATGCCGTCGCAGATTCGGGTGAAAGCTTCATTTGCGATCGGATTGTTTCATTGATTTGCTCAAGACGATCTGAACGATTCGCACGAAGAAACTCGATCGCGATTTCAGCTTGCCAGATTGCTCGAATTTGCTGTTCAAATTCTGGTGACATCGGTAGGCTAACGAACCGATCTGAAAGGCTTGAAGGATAGAAACTTTGGCAAGCAGTTTGAGCCACTGCGGGAACTGCGAAGAATGGAACTAGAGAGAGAAGCCCGATCGTAAACCGTTGAAACATAAGGGTCAGGCGAATTTGAGAATTTTCCGACTAGGTATAGAGTTTCGCGATCGTGAACAGTTGCACTGTCACAATCTCTCCGAGCGTTGTCAGTTTGCTCTGTTGACGAAATATTTTGTATTGCATAACCTCTGTGTCCCGAACTCTACACCCGCTCAAGACGTTCACAACCCGAATCATGAAATACCGACGTTCCAGTCTCCGCCCGATCGCGTTTCTCACAGGGCTTCTGATCACGATGATTGCCGCTGGAGATATTCTAAGTGCAAATGCGGCTCCTGCTCAAACTCGTGAAGCCGCGATCGATTGGCAAACCGACCTGTTTCTCCACAAGGTGAATCCTGAATTAAACGGGCGGAAACTGCGATCGAATGATACTGGCTACATTCGAGAGTGGAATGCGATTCGGCAAGCTGTCGATCAAGAAATGAAGCCGAATGTCACTGAATGTGCAGGCGATCAGTACTGGGAACTCTACAGCTACGACGGCATTAATGGATTGCCTTCTGGTCGTCGCCCTGCCCCATCTTTTGACCGAATTGCAGATGCGATTTTCTACAGTCGTCATCCTGAACTTGCAGGTCGATCGCTCTCTTCCTCAAATTCTGCACTCGCTCGTGAATGGAGCCAGATTCGTCAAGCCATCCCGATCGAACAACCTTGCAGCTAGTCAACTCTCAATTTCTAAAGAAGAGCATCTATCGATCGATTATCGTGGAAAAATCTTGTAGCTAATTAGAGCTTTTCTCATGCAAAATCAGAATTTGAAATCTATCTCGAAGTTCTTTACTTCAAGTGCTTTTGTAATTGCGATCGCTTGCACTGGAAGCATTCCTTTAATTCTGAGTAGTTCAAGCATCGTTCATGCTGAAACTCGTGAACAGTCTGTAGATAGTGTGACGGATTGGTTGTTTGGAAGTTTAAATCCTGGACTGAATCGCCGCAGATTGCAGCGTTATGAGCATGGCTATATTCGAGAATGGAACGCGATTCGCCGTGTGATTGACCAAGGCGGCTTGCGTTACTCCAAAGTGGGTCCAAACGGAGGCGCATGTGGTGAACCAGACTGGACATTTTCCAACAAAGATGAGGCACTCAAAGAGCGTCTTGCAGATGCTGTTTTTCACAGTCGCTATCCTGAGAGAAGAGGAAGACCCATTCGCCCAGATGAACGGGCTGCAATGCGCGAATGGGTCAAGATCAGAAATTCGATGTCTGTTGCTTATTGCTAAAAGCACTCTACTTCTTAATAGTATCGGTTTCCAGCTTTGGTAGTATGAAAAACATTCAAGTTATCGATCGTGCAATGAACTGTGCTTATGATGTTTATAGTGCAACCGATGAGGAATTTCTCAAGATCTTCCCAGAACCAAATCAAGATATCCAATTCAACGAGGACATTGAGGAGGATGAAGAGATTCGACAGATCTTAGCTCGACTTTGGAAGAGACGGTTAAAAAAACTGGAAATTCATGGCATTCACGGTACTTTGTTCTATCAGCTTCCCGAAAAGAAGCAGTTCTACCCGAACAAAAGAGACAGTGATCTAACCGTTAATCACAGTAGACCTCAAGATCATACGACGTGAGCTTGTTCAGCATCTGCTTACTGTGAAAAGCTAAAGTACGTTGAGCTACCCAAATTCACAAGAGGTAATCTTAACAAAAGATTAGAAGCACATCTAAGAGGATGTTTGAAAAGTATCGCTCATGGCATTCACCCGCCCGTGACTGAAAGTCCGGGCTAACAGTACGAAGTCCTTTTCAAAGGACTGGGAATCCTGCTCTGATTCACTTTTAGTCCCTTCAGTGGACTTCGTTCGATTAGCCCCGAATTCCATTCCGGGGCGGGTGAATGCAAGAAACGATACTTTTCAAACGCTCTCTAAGTTTGATTCAGACTTACACACTAGACATCATGACGATATTAGCTTCCTCAAAACTCGCGATACATTTTCCAATTGCCCTACTTCTGCTTTTTGGATTTAAGCAGCCTGCTCAAGCGGCTCCCGCAGTTCAAGTAACACAGACTCTCACGGCATCTGAATCCTTAACAGAGCTAGGAATTCAAATCGCTGCGAGTCCGACTCCTAAACCTGCTGAGGCGCTATTTGAGAGAGCGATTCAGATAGCAGAAGCAATCCCTACTCTCACAGAACGAACTCAAGCATTACTCACAATTGCTCGTAGACTTCGTGAAGCCAATCAAGTTTCAAGATCTCAGCAATTAATTGAACGATCGATTCAACTTTTACTCGATCGCGTTTCAGAACCCGTCAAAGATGACTATGACAAGGCTCGACAACAGGAAGACTTAGCTATCGTCAGCGCTCAACTTGCAGAAGCTGGACAAGTCGATCGTGCCATTCAGTTAGTCAGAACTAGGATTTCCTCAGATCTGCGTAAAGGGCAAGCGCTCAACAAAATTGCAGTCGCGATTGCCCACCAAGGTAAAACTCAACAGGCTAGAGAGTTATTGAGTGAAGCAGTGCGATCGGTGAAAGGCGACACAGAAGACTACGCCTATGAATCGAACGGCAGTTGTGGGAATGAAAAGTTTGCAATCTTCTCAGAGATTGCTAAAAGCTTAAGTTTAGTCTCCGAGTTAGATCAAGCGTTACAAGTTGCCGAAACGATATGGGGTTGCAACTCGGCATCAGGAGATGCAGCGCAGTATTATCAAGCTTGGGCTTACTTGGGAATTCTGAGTCACCTTGACACTGTTGGGCAACTCCAACAAACTTGGAATAGTGCTAAACGGATGCCTCAAGCACCAAACGTTTCAGGAGATCCAGTCGAACGATTAATGACTTGGCATGAGCTTGCTGACAAGCTCATTGAGTTAGGAGAGATTCCACTAGCTTTATCAATCACAACCCAACTTTCTACACTCTCAAAGGTCAAAGATGACAATCGAATGTACATCTATTCAGATTTTTTAGTAAAAATGGGGCAGGAGAATTTGCAGAAAATTGCCCTTAAACTGGCTAAGAAGCGACAATTCGAGGCAGCTTTGCAGGTAACACAGTTACTAGCGGATGCCCCTTCTCGACAGAATATTGTTCGTAAAGAAATTGCGGGTCAATTTGCTCACACGAAACAGCTCGACAGAGCGATGCAAGTCGCAAACTCTGTTTCAGATCCCACAATGAGAACGAGAAGCAAACTTACGATCGTTGAAAATTTGCAAAAAGTAGGACTCACGACTCAAGCTGATACCTTGTTTGAAAGTTTGATCCCAGCGTTGACTCCTGAATCTGCACCTGAACTAATCGCGATCGGACAACGCGATCGTGCCCTTAACCTGATTGCTAAACTAGACGAGCAATCAGATGCACACCAACGAATTTTAATCGAGACTGCGCTGCAATTTGTGAACCTGAACCAGCTTGAGCCAGCCCTAAAACTCTCTAGCAAACTTAAAGAGAATGGAAATCGACATCCCGTTCTATTGGCGATCGCAGCGCAACAGGTCAAACTTAGGCAACTTGATCAAGCAATGGATGTAGCACTATCTCTCAAAAATAGTAGTCATTGGGAGTTGCCGCTCCAGCGCGATCGTCTTTTGGCTAGTATTGCGAATGGCTTTGCTCAGTTAGGACAGTTCGAGAAGGCACGTCAAGCCGCAGAAGAGATTTCTGAGGATCTAGCCAGAGTAGCCGTGATCTCAGGACTTGCAAAGTAGCTTCCTGGAGTCGCGATCGCTCGAACTGCCATGCGTCTAAAAAATCGCTTAATTCTTAACCTAGTTGCGCTGGGTCTAATCACGGCTTTGCTCTGGCGCGATCGCGCACTCAAAAGTTGTTTACTTGCCAGAAAACAACGAATAATCAAGTGCTTTCTCTAAAAGGAACAACATCACTTGTATACGAGTTCAGGCATCAGCACTCGATACTGTCTACGTTGATGATCTACAGTTAGATACGAATCAAAAAAAGTTCTTCAAGTGGGAGGCGACTCGAAAATCATTTCTCAGTCTTCGATTTTTAGAGGATAAATCTTCAAATTTAGTATTGTTAGGCATTCTGCTGAATACCTTTTCAATTTTCAGCGCAGCAAATGTCTCTGAATCCTTGGCTTTTTACTGGTCAAAAGGTCTTGCATTGCTCTGCGGATTGTCTGCATTCTTAGCATTGAGCCTATATTTTTATTGGTTATTGTCGCCCTTTGGATACATCGATCGATTATGAGAACGAAGAGATTGCATAACCTCTCTTGCTGTGAACTCTACACCTTTACGACCGATACATCAAGCTTTTCAGCTCCTGCAACAAATTATGCAGGTGACTTGTGTTGGGAATTTCCTGATTACGACTGGAACTATGGTGTACCTGAGCCAAATCGAGTTCACCACATTTTGCGCTGAAGGATCAGCAAGAGCATGAATTTAAAGTTACTACTAAAATTACTACTTTACTTTTTAATTCTCTTCGTGATGGGTATCAATGGAGCATGGCATATAGGCTTGTTTCTATCACCACCTAAAACGGCTCCAGGTTTGGGGATTTGGTTCTGGCTATACTTGATTATTTTCCCTGTTCTAGGACTTTTGGGAATAGCGGCTTTAGCTCTCAAAAAACCCCTTAATCTCTCTTGGTGGATAGGAGGCTTGCTGCTGCTCTACGTTGGTAGTCTAACATTGCTACCATTCTTGTTTTCTCAAGTGCTATCATCCTTATTTTCTCAAAGCGGTTTTGGGGCTTTTCACGTGATTATGTTTACGATGACGTTGGTACGACTTCTTGTAATAATGTTGAGACGCTAGAAATTTAGGTAATATTCTAGACTTGTACACGGGCTATCATAACGCCTTTATCTCCGTAAAAGCAAGACAACAATTTTTGCAATTTTTATGAACTTTTGCAAGCATAGACTGTAGTAGTAGCGGCGGTTTCGGAGGTGTCAATTTGGAGCATTACTAAATGTTTACTAATTATCAGTCTTCGCTCTACAAATCTATCAACTGCCTCCGATCTAGGCTATGGAGGATTGGCACACGACTTTTCAGGAGATGCGTTTGACACTAAACCCCAACCTTAACCTGTTCAACCCGGAAAACCTCTCAAGTCATCTTTTCTTCAGAGATTCTAAGGTCTTTGCACATCGTCCAACGTGCCATTGATACCGAGGAAGTCCGGAGTCTGGAAGACTGATATCTCGATAGTGGTAGCCACTTCTGAACCGCTTGCTTAATCCCAATTTGCGAAGTTGAACCTCGGAAATTCCAAGTTGAGCGGCGGCTTCGGCAGTGTAGAACCAGGTCTGCCCTGTTTGCATTTGGCTTCGGATAGAGCAGGAATCAGAAACTAATTGGAGTTCTGCTTGTTTGGCAGTAATCTCTTGCACACCGTAAGCATCTCTTCCAAAATCATCTTACAGGTGACTAGACCTACCGAAATACAGACTCGATTAAACTCTTCATACCCTACACACCGCCACAGAACCGCAGATCGTTCAAACCCTGTCGCTGCGACAGGAAACTGTGAAGTCTGAGCTACGTCGATCGCCAAGTTCTAACTACAGGTTTGAATCCCCTGGTTATTCTAGTTCTTCAAATCAGGTTGCTTGAATAAGGTTTGAGCAATTGGCTCAGATTAAAATCGGTCAGTGCGATCGCCTCTGTGGATTCCGGCAATCTAATGAATTTCTTCCAGGTTCAGATTCATCTGGCAAACCTTGTTAAGGTCGGTCATGGTTAATCATGGTTAATCAAGATTGCTAAAGGAAGTAAAAGCGCTCCTGTCAGAGCGACGCAACAGCTTGGATTAGACGAGGCAAACCTGCTCTTGGGAATCAAGGTCTGTCGCTGCACCCTCAATTTTTGAGACCTCTATGGATACGCAAACTCAGCCGCTAACTGCCGAATGCAGATCAGCGAACCAACATAGCACACTAAACAACTCATCTCTTGCCACAACTGCGCTTGTTGCGCCTTGTCTAAGTCCAATTGAAAGTTGGTTTCTTTGAGCTGATGATGCAGTTCGATCCACTGTAAAGCGTATGCTCGTATCAGTGGCATCGGCTCAGCCGTGAAGATCGACCCCTCCAAGCTTTGCTGCCAAGTGCCTAATGCTATTTTGATGCGGTAAGCGTGCGGTTGCGTCAGGATTTGATAACGTTGGAGTCGGATAGGGATTGTCAATGCTTTCAGTTGCCACTCCTCAGGTTCGATCACGAGTACGGTCTTCGCAGCTGAGTCCAAATCGTTTTGCCCTACTGCTCTAAGCTGCGCGAGGAAATTCTCAAAATCGTCCGTTGCCATCAGGTCACGAATATCTCGAATTAAACGATGACGAAAGCAACTCAGTGCGTCAGTTTCGATCTCAATCCAGGCTTGCTCTTGCTGAGAGATCGTCTTCAAGCGTTGAGCAATTGACTCAGAGAGCTGCGCTAATTGCGGCGCAATCATCAAATGCCGTTGCTGCCCGATGAAACGATAAAGCGAAATCTGAGAATTCAGAGTGTCAGTCACGATGGAAGTTTGCTCACAACAGAAACGAAAGGGCAGAAGTTTGCCTTAATCTCACCTTCGCATGCAGACTGTGGCTTTGGTCGCCTCCTGCTGAGAAAGTCAGGCATCTCTGTCGTGGCAACAGAGATTGTGCCACGAGCGAAACTCTTGTCAGATTGATGCTGCTAGCAATCATCCAGCCTCGTGGTTTCCTCTTTTCCCAACTCACACCATTCATCCAGAAGAGCAAGCGGCAAGCGATCGCGGTTGCGCTACAAAAAGTCGATCGTCGCCAATCGCTGGCAATTGCGGATGCCGGAATTCACAGCATTTAGAGCAGAGAGGGGTCGAAGCGATCGACCCTGGCAGTAGTGTTGAACAATTCGCCAATGTAGGTCAGCAGACAGACTAGCTCTTGCGCCAATCCCAACTGGTGAAACGAAGCGATTGGGAGTTGGGTCAGATGCGGTTCGAGTTGAACCGCAACTTCCACCCACTGCCAAGTCGTGTAAGTCGCTTGATAGCTGGGAAGCAGACCGTCTTGTTGTTCGTCGATGGGGACTGAGATGGTCTGCGACCAGCCGCCCAAGCTAGCTTGAAGCTTGACAACAAATGCAGGCGATTCAGGGTTTTGGCAGCGTTGGAGCGTTTCGATCTGATGCAGTTGTAGTGGATGAGGCAGCGTGTTGAGTGCCCAATCGATTGGATTTTGCAGGATTTGTAGGGGACGTGTGATAATCCCGACTTCAGCAGGAACAAATACCGATCGCACAAATTGCCGGAACTCAGGGGTTGTTGATAGTGTTCTGGCATCGATCGCCAAATGGGGACACAGATGTTCGAGGAGTTGGGTTTGCTGTGCTGTAAAGTCGATGATTTCCTGTTGCCGAACTGATGGCAGTTCGCCCCCTCCTTGCTGTTTCGGGTCAGTGAGTTGAGCCGCTAGTATGCTCCCTTTTTGCTGTCTCAGTTGAATAGAGGCAGCGAGGCTTGCTCCCACCGTGTCTGGCACATCAGCGTGACTTGTTGGACAATCAGTTGTTTCAGACGTGATCCCTAAAAAGCAATTGGGAGCAGGTGAACTGCACCATCGCGTTCTTACACGAGGGTGATGCAGCGATCGAATCTCAACTGCTTGAATTCGCAGCATTTCCGCTGAATCCCGACAATAGGTTTGACCGATGAGAGTTATGCTTTGATCTGGTGTATGGTGTGCCCACGAGATACGCAACCAGTGCATTAGGAAGACTCAGAACGCTTGACAGATAGGCGATTGAGGAATTTAATCAACTTCGACGACACGCCAAAAATCTCAACAGAAATCCGGAGTGTATTAGCTCGG
>NZ_JBNXVP010000047.1:0-51602 GCF_050565645.1 Leptolyngbya sp. AN10 | reverse complement strand
AGCGTGAGCAGGAAGAGAAACAGTAAGACAAACCTGAAAACAAATGAAGGAAGCAGTATACTGATGAACAAGTAAATGCTGCTAAAAATTCGGAGTACCTGGTCTAGTTTTGAGGGTTCATTTCAGGAGCGTCCGCCCCAGACAAGGCAGACCTCAATCAGACAGAACTGATCCCACAATAAACTCGTATCGAGCGTTAACACTAAGTCACTGCCTGCAAACGCTTGCAAAAATTGTTGCAGTAAGGGCACATAAAAAGTCTCAGCGCTGATGTGCGGGTTGTGAATCAAATAACTCAATCGCTCTAAATGACTCCGGGCAGTGCAGTCACGATGGCTCAAATAGGGCAGCCAATGGCTGAGACACGCACTCTCAGATTGTAAGATTGCCGCCACTGCTTCCGCAAATCCTTGCAAGTGACGTTGATCTTTCGGTTCGATCCATTGACGCAATTGGTCGATTAGTTGACGATAAAGGTGGGGCGTTTGCATACGGTTGCGATTGTGTAGGAACTTGAGCATCGCATAATTCGCCCCACTTAAGCCACTCTTGTCTCATCTGAGATTCTAGATATCACAACCCTTTCAAGACTTTTCTACATCACTAAGGTCAGAAGGCTCGACTTCGATCGAGATAATTTCGACTTTGGCTAATCGCTCTGCCAAAAGGCTTTGTGCCTGAGTAATTGCATCCTGCCGCGTATCCGCTATCGCATGAACTGAAGGCAATTCTAGAACGGTTGCGGGCAGCTTTGCTGTGCCGAAGGCAGCGCTTTACCGTCTTCGGTTTCCTCGACTAAAACATTCCACTTGGAAGCCACCATAAAACTCCTACTTTTTGGCTCTCTACAAATCTAGCACCCTAAATCCATCTCGCAGCTTTAGCGATCGTCTTGCTAACGGTGATCGCTTTGCATTGCTAAATTGAACCAGGCACAATCAGGATGGGCAACTCAAGGAGAGTTGCAATGTCTGAGAACACCGTGAAAGTAGAAATCTCCTAATTGATCGCTGTTAGAAGCCGTTTCTGCTCTAGACCTCTCTGAGAAGCGGCAATTGTGGGAAGCTCTCGACGCTGAACTTTTTGACGATGAGGAAGATTCGCCAGAAGACATTGAAGATCCTCGACCGGATGGAGTCGTCGAATTGAAAGGCTCAACACAGTAATGAAAAGTAAAACAATCATGAGTGGGCAGCAAAAAGCGATTGCTGATACGCCAGTTCACCCAGAATGTAAGTCGCTTGAATTGCTCGATCGTCGCCCATAATCATTAAGCTAAACAGTCGATCGCTTAATTCTTCCAGTGTGGTCGGTATCTCACCTTGATTTCGCAATGCCATGATTGGAGTCGATCGAGGATTAATCACAGTAAAGTCTGCTTCTTTACCTACATCAAAGTTGCCAATCTTATCATCCAAACTCAATGCTCTTGCTCCTCCTAATGTTGCTAAGAACATTGCTTGAAACGGTGAAAGCTTTTGTCGTCGTAGCTGTGCAATCTTGTAAGCTTCGCCTGCTGTTTGGAACATTGAAAAGCTCGTGCCACCTCCAACATCTGTGGCAAAGCCAACTTTGATCGGGGCTGCGATCGCACGTTCTAAGTTAAACAAACCGCTACCGAGAAAGGTATTTGAAGTGGGACAAAATGCGATCGTAGATTTCGCTTCAGAGAGTCGATCGAACTCTGCTTCGATTAGCTGCACACAATGAGCAAAGATTGATCGCGCTCCCACCAGTCCGAATTGATCATAAACATCAACATAGCTTTTGCTATCTGGGAACAGTTCTTTTACCCAATCCACTTCATTCACATTCTCAGATAGATGCGTGTGTAAATAGACATCGGGAAACTCTTCGAGAAGCTGACAAGCATACTTTAATTGTTCTGGAGTCGAAGTCGGTGCAAATCGAGGAGTCACTGCATAAAGCGATCGACCTTTTTTGTGCCATTTTTTGATCAGAGCTTTGCTCTCTTCATACGATGATTTTGCTGTATCTCGTAAGAAATCTGGAGCATTGCGATCCATCATGACTTTGCCAGCGATTAAACGCATATTTCGTCGATCGCTTTCTTCAAACAAAGCTTCGACTGATTGGGGAAACACAGCCGCTAGTACTAATGCGGTCGTAGTTCCATTTTGCAGCAGTTGATCAATAAAAATGGGTGCAATACGATCGCAGTAAGCTTTGTCTCGAAACTTTCGCTCTACTGGAAAAGTGAACTTCTCTAACCATTCGAGTAATTGTTCACCGTAAGCTGCCATCATTTCGGTTTGTGGAAAGTGAATGTGCAGATCAATAAAACCAGGCAGGATCAGATCATTCACGTAATGGATAGTTTCAATTCCTGCATATCGGTCTTTTAACTGACCATATTCACCTAGTTCTTTGACTGTTCCATTTTCAATAACCAGCAAGCCATCCGGAAAATACCGCACACTTTCAAGCTCAGACACAGAGAACGGATCGGCAACAAAATCTAAAATTGCACTGCGAAAGGCTTTAACAGTCATCGAACAATTCGGGGGCTAAACTTCTGGCTCGATTGTAGACGGTTAGAATGCAGGAATCACAGGTAGGATTGAAAAGAAGCAATGACTAAAGTGCATGAACCCCTTACTTGCCCTGAACTATGAGCCAGCGTTTGAGCGATTAGGAGACGAATTTTCCGATCGTGTTTCTGCGGCTGAGTTTCCCCAACATCTGCTCCGATTTCGCAACGATGATATTTTGGCGCAGTTGGGTCTAACCGATGTGACTGACGAGCATTTTATCGAGGCGTTTGGCAAGTTTCAGGGACGAGAGCCGTTCCTTGCGATGAGATATCACGGCTATCAATTTGGTACGTATAATCCAGCGCTCGGAGATGGTCGCGGTTTTTTGTATGGGCAGGTTCGTGCTAACGATGGTGAATTGTACGACTTTGGCACGAAAGGGTCAGGCAGAACGCCTTACTCGCGGGGTGGAGATGGGCGATTGACGCTCAAAGGTGGAATTCGGGAAGTACTAGCGGCGGAAATGCTGCATCGATTAAAGGTGAGAACTTCTCGCTGTTTGAGCTTAGTTGAAACTGGGGAAGGACTTTGGCGCGGAGATGAACCGTCACCGACTCGATCGTCTGTGATGATTCGGTTTAGTCGATCGCATATTCGATTCGGAACATTCGAGCGATTAGATGCAATTAACCGCAAAGATTTGATTGCAATTCTGCTCGATCATGTGATTGAAACTTACTATCCGCATTTGATGAATGAACGCGATCGATACGCGCTATTTTATTCAGAATTAGTCGAAAAGGTTGCGGAATTAGTCGCGCAATGGATGGCAGCAGGATTTTGTCACGCAGTTTTGAATACCGATAATATGTCCGTGACTGGCGAAAGTTTTGATTATGGTCCATTTGCATTTATTCCAGCGTATCAACCAGACTTTACTGCGGCTTATTTTGATTACTATGGTCGGTATTCGTATGCGAATCAGCCAGGAATGTGCTACTGGAATTTAGAAATGCTTCAGATTCCATTAAGACGAATCATTGCTGAAACAGATCTGAAATCTAGCTTAGAAAAATTTGAATCGCATTATCAGAAGGCATATCAAAAACGAATGCTGTATCGATTGGGATTTGATCAATTAGAAGAATCGATCGCAAAAGATTTAGTGTATCGAACCGTTGAATTTTTACAAGCATCGCAAATCGATTATCACGATTTCTTTTGGCAAATTACGAAACAGTTCGATCGCAGTTGGAGCGAAAACGCGAGTCATATTTTTTCTCAGCACGAAACCTCGAATACGGAGTTAGCACAATCGTTTGAGAACTGGCGACAAAGTTACTCTCAAGCATTGAATACTTTAAGCAATATTGAGATCGATCAAATTCCCGATCGCTTGAATTCATACAATTCCGAGGTTAGTCTAGTGCGTCCAGAGATTGAAGACGTTTGGAACCCGATCGCAGATGACGACAACTGGCAACCGTTCTATGATTTGTTAACTCGAATTCGCAAGTAAGACAATGCTACAGACTCCCGTTTTATTGACTTCGCGGTTGATTATTCGATTGCTTCAGCACAATGACACAACCGCGATCGTAAATTACTATACTGAGAATCGCGAGTTTCTAGAGCCGTTCGAGCCGTTTCGTCCTGCAAATTTTTATACTCGTGATTTTTGGTCACAGCAAATCGAGAAGAGTATTATCGAATTTGGTTATGATCGATCGCTGAGATTATTTATGTTTAAAAAGGAAGATCCACGATCGATTATTGGCGCAGTGAATTTTACAAATATGACTCAAGGTATTTTATATTCGTGCAGTTTAGGATACAGCCTTGCGGAAAAAGAACAAGGAAACGGCTATATGAATGAAGCACTACAATCTGCAATTCAATATGTATTTAATGAGATGAATCTGCATCGAATTACAGCGAATTATATGCCGCGCAATCAAAAAAGTGGCAATGTTTTAAGACGATTAGGATTTACGATCGAAGGCTACGCCAGAGACTATTTATTAATTAACGGAAAGTGGGAAGATCACATTCGATCGAGCTTAATTAACCCGAATTGGAGACCCGTATGAGCGAAACAATTGTTGCGATCGCGACTGCAATTGTGCCCGAACAAGGAAGCGTCGGGATTGTTCGATTATCTGGTTCAGAATCGGTGTCGATCGCTCAAAAACTTTTCCATGCTCCAGGTCATCAGACTTGGGAAAGTCACCGAATTTTATACGGTTTCATTCGTCATCCTGAAACACAACAAACGATCGATGAAGCTTTACTTCTGGTGATGTTAGCTCCTCGATCGTACACTCGCGAAGATGTGGTCGAATTTCACTGTCACGGCGGAATCATTGCAGTTCAACAAGTTCTACAACTTTGTATCGAAACAGGTGCAAAATTAGCGCAACCTGGAGAATTCACGCTCAGAGCTTTTCTGAATGGACGATTAGATTTAACGCAAGCCGAAAGTATTGCAGATTTAGTTGGAGCGCGATCGCCTCAAGCGGCTCAAACTGCACTCGCTGGACTTCAAGGAAAACTCGCTTCTCCAATTCGTCAACTTCGCGCCACTTGCTTAGATATCTTGGCGGAAGTCGAAGCCCGAATTGATTTTGAGGACGATTTACCCCCGCTTGATGAAGCAGAGATTCAGGCTCAATTCCATCATGTTTTAGCCGAAGTGACTCGAATCTTAGAGACTGCCGATCGAGGAGAATTGCTCAGAACTGGATTGAAAGTCGCGATCGTCGGTCGTCCAAATGTTGGCAAATCGAGCTTATTGAATGCTTGGAGTCGCAGCGATCGAGCAATTGTGACTAATCTTCCTGGGACAACTCGCGATGTGGTCGAATCTCAGCTTGTCGTTGGTGGCATTCCGATTCAAGTATTAGATACAGCGGGAATTCGAGAAACTGAAGATCAAGTCGAAAAAATTGGAGTCGAGCGATCGCGTTTAGCGGCTCAATCTGCGGATTTGGTGCTGTTTACAATCGAGGCTCAAGCTGGTTTTACAGAGTTCGATCGAGAAATTTATGATCAAGTTAGCGATCGACCGTTGATTTTGGTTATTAATAAAATTGATTTATCCGAAGTCGAAGGTGAACTTCCCAAAGCACTTCAAATTGTCAAAACTGCGGCATCTTTAAACCAAGGAATTGATGCGCTTGAAACTGCAATCCTAAACACAGTTCAAACCGGAAAAATTCAAGCTGCAAACTTAGATTTAGCGATCAATCAACGTCAAGCCGCAGCATTAACTCGATCGAAGATTGCATTAGAACAAGTGCAGACGACGATCGCAAATCAACTGCCGCTCGATTTTTGGACGATCGATTTGCGGAGTGCAATTCAAGCATTAGGCGAAATTCTTGGCGAAGATGTCACAGAATCCGTTCTTGATCGTATTTTCAGCCGATTCTGTATTGGAAAATAGTAGAACAATTATTCTACCCGTGATACACTAAATTTCAATTCTTCGGAACGCGAGGTGAAGCAATGGCAACCACTCAAGATGCCTACGAATTAGCCCAATTACTCGCAGAGATTGAATATCCTGAGTCTGACGGTAGACCGATGGCAGAGACCGACTTTCAACGAGCGTACTTAATCTATTCGGTCAGCGTCTTGGATCTTTACTTTCAGAATCAATCCGATGTTTATGTCTCCGGCAACATTCTGATCTACTACGAAGAAGGGAACCCGAAAGCTTGCATCTCTCCTGATGTGTTTGTCGTGCAAAATCAGGACAAGCGGAAACGTCGATCGTACAAAATTTGGGAAGAAGGCGAAAAATACCCAAACTTTGTTCTAGAAATCACCTCAAAATCCACAGTAAACGAGGATCAAGGCTCTAAGAAAGGACTATATGCCTTCTGGGGCGTTCAGGAATATTTTCAGTACGATCCCACAGGTGACTATCTCAAATCGCGGCTTCAAGGCTTCCGACTCATTGAAGGCAACTATTTTCCAATTCCTCAAATTCCTTTAGATCAACCAAACGATTTCTCATTACGAAGTGAAGTGTTAGGCATTGACTTGTGCTTAAAGAATCAAGATCTCAAATTCTTTGAAGCAAGCTCTGGAATTCAATTACTCGGACTCGAAGAAACAGAATCCGCTCGTCGTGCCGCAGAACTCCGGGCTGAACAGGAAGCTCAAAGAGCCGATCGATTAGCCGCAAAACTACGGGAACTCGGAGTCGATTCCGACCAACTCTAGAAAATCGCTCTTGAGACAGAAGCCTATCCTTGCCGATCGACAGTAGCATCATCGTGCTTAATCAATCGCGAATTGCAGTGTCTGAACAAGGGCTAGGGAGTAGCAAGATCGAGTCGTTTAACGCCTTGCCTGAAGGCTATGAATGCTTGATGGGTGGCGAAGAAATGGGAGAGTTGATGCGCTCCTTGGACTGGTCAAACACACCCTTTGGAGCCGTTGAACAGTGGTCTCAAAGTTTACGATCGTCGATCAGTATTTGCCTCAATTCTCGATTCCCGATCGCAATCTATTGGGGAAAAGACAATCTCTTACTCTACAACGACGCATGGAGACCGATTCTAGGAGATAAGCATCCGTGGGGTTTGGGTCGCCCTGCTCGTGAAGTTTGGTCTGAAATTTGGAACACAGTCGGACCCGAATTTGCCAGCGTCTTAAGCACAGGGCAAGGAATCTTTCATAACGATGAATTGCTATCGATGCGTCGTTTTGGCTACACCGAAGAATGCTACTTTGACTATACCTTTAATCCGATTCAAGGCGAAAAAGGAGTCGTCGATGGTGTCCTCAACATTGTCACCGAGACGACTTATCGAGTTTTGAACGATCGACGTGCGCGATTGCTGCGCGAAGTAGCATCCAAAACGGGAGTTGCAAAAACCGCAGAAGAGGCTTGTGAACTCATGGCTTCGATGTTGCAAGCCGATCCAGCAGATATTCCATTTTCGATGTTGTATTTGGTCGAGAATCATCAGGCTCGACTGTGTGCAGGAGAAGCGATCGCACAAAGTCCGCAAATGATCGATCTCAATACAAATGATGATTGGCGAATTGCTGAAGTCGTGCGAACTGGGGAGCCGCAAATTATTCACAACTTAGTCAACCGTTTCGGGGTGATTTCTGGAGCGCTTTGGGAAGAACCGATTCAGAAAGCGATGATTTTACCGATCGCAGCAACGGGACAAACGAAACTCGCGGCAGTGCTCGTTGCTGGAATCAGTCCGCGCCTGGAATTGAACGAGAACTATCAAGACTTTCTTGCCCAAGTTGCAGGGCAAATTTCAACCGCGATCGCGAATGCTCGATCGTATGAAGAAGAACGCAAACGAGCCGAACAATTAGCAGAACTCGATCGAGCAAAAACGCTCTTTTTCTCGAATGTGAGCCACGAATTTCGGACTCCGTTGGCTCTCATGCTTGGACCTGCGGAAGATGCCCTAAACGCAGCAGAATCCGGGGAACAGCGCGATCGCTTAGGGATGATTCACCGCAATGCGTTAAGACTGCAAAAACTGGTCAATACGCTGCTCGACTTTTCTCGAATTGAAGCAGGACGAATTGAAGCGGTGTATGAACCGACGGATCTATCTGAATTCACCGCAGATTTAGCAGGAATGTTTCGATCGCTGATTGAACGATCAGGACTGAGCTTACGAGTCGAATGTGCTGCCTTGTCTGAGCCTGCTTATGTCGATCGCGAAATGTGGGAAAAGATTGTTCTCAACTTGCTCTCGAATGCGTTTAAGTTCACCTTCGAGGGTGAGATTGTTGTGAGCTTGAGTGCAAAAGACGATCGCATTCAGCTACAGGTTCGAGATACCGGAACCGGAATTCCAGAAACCGAACTAGCGCAAGTATTTGAGCGATTCCACCGAGTCAAAGGCGCACAAGGACGCAGCTATGAAGGCTCTGGAATTGGACTATCGCTCGTACAAGAATTAGTCAAACTACATGGCGGAACGATCGAAGTTAGCAGTGTAATTGATCAAGGAACCTGCTTTACTGTTTCAATTCCAACAGGCTATGAGCATTTACCTAGCGAACGTGTTCGACGCAGTGAAGTCGATCGTACTCAGCGCAATCTCGTTTCCACAGCGACTAGAGCGACATCCTATGTTGAGGAAGCTTCGCGCTGGTTGCCTTCTGCGCCAACGGTTTCCTCAGAAATTCCTGTTGCAGCATCAATTCATCGATCGACGACTCGAATTGTTCTAGCAGATGACAATGCAGATATGCGGGACTATCTAACTCGATTGCTCAGTCCACAATACGAAGTTGAAGCCGTTCCAGATGGTGCAGCCGCTTTGAGAGCAATTTGCCAACACATACCCGATCTCGTACTCTCAGATGTGATGATGCCAGAAATGGATGGATTTGAACTATTACAAGTCCTACGCGATCCACCTGAAGGCTCTGATCTGCAAACTCAACTGAATGCAAGAGAATTACCTGTAATTTTGCTATCTGCACGAGCCGGAGAAGAAGCAAGAATCGAAGGATTAGCAGCGGGAGCCGATGACTATCTCACCAAACCATTTTCTGCACGAGAACTCTTAGCACGAGTGGAAGCAACTCTAAAGCTATCTAAGCTTAGACAGGAAGCGCTTCAGCGAGAGCAGGCTTTACGATCGACCAGTGAAGTTGCCCAACAAGAAGCTGAAGCCGCCTATCGCCGCCTGGGTCAACTGCTCGAAAGTATGGGCGATGCGTTTGTCGCACTCGATCGAGACTGGCGAATTACCTATCAAAACGCTGCTTCTGAACGGATTAACAACAAACCGCGCTCTGAAGTCATCGGAAAAACAATTTGGGAAGAATGGTCTGCTGCGGTTGGCTCGGTTTCGGAGCGGGCATATCGTCGTGCGATCGCAGAACAAATTCCCGTTCACTTTGAGCAGCATTACTTTGAACCACCCGATCACAATGTTTGGCTAGAAATTCATGCTTATCCGTTCGATGAAGGCTTAGGAATCTTTTATCGAGATATCACCGCTCGAAAACGGGCAGAAGAAGCCTTACGAGAAAGTGAAGCGCGTTTTCGACAGTTAACCGATTCGGCTCCGATGCTGGTTTGGATGTCGGGAATCGATAAGCTGTGTAACTACTTCAATCAATCTTGGCTAAACTTTACCGGACGCACGATCGAGGAAGAAACGGGTCATGGTTGGGCAAAAGGTGTTCATCCTGACGATTTCGATCGCTGTTTAGAAACCTATACCTCTGCGTTTGATGCCCGAATCACGTTTGAGATGGACTATCGGCTCAAACGATTTGATGGAGAATATCGCTGGATTTATGATGTCGGTGTGCCTCGGTTTACTCCAGATGGCGAATTTTTAGGCTATATCGGGTCTTGTTTTGATGTTCACGATCGCAAAATGGCGGAACAGCAAAAAGAGCAGCTTCTAGCACGAGAGTATGCTGCCCGTGAAGCCGCAGAAACCGCGAACCGGATCAAAGACGAATTTTTAGCAGTTCTTTCTCATGAGCTACGCACGCCGCTTAATCCAATCGTGGGCTGGTCTAAATTGCTCAAAGGCGGCAACCTGAATGCAGAAAAAACAGCTTATGCGATCGACATTATTGAGCGCAATGCCAAACTGCAAACTCAACTAATCGAAGATTTGCTCGATGTCTCGCGCATTCTACGCGGCAAACTTAGTCTGACGATGGCTCCAGTCGATGTGGAATCGATCGTGCGTTCTGCATTAGATACGGTCAAACTAGCAGCCGAAGCGAAATCAATCCAGCTACACACTGATTTCACTGCAACTCCGCAAGTCTTAGGCGATGCTGCCCGCCTTCAACAGATTGTCTGGAATCTACTCTCAAACGCGATCAAATTCACGCCAGAAGGGGGCAGCGTTACGATTGCGATCGCACAAATTGGAACTCAAGTGCAGATTACAGTTAGCGATACAGGTCAAGGTATTTCAGCCGCTTTTCTCCCGCATGTGTTTGAATACTTCCGTCAGGCGGATAGTGCCTCAACGCGCAAATTTGGCGGTTTAGGACTCGGACTTGCGATCGTGCGTCAATTAGTCGAACTTCACGGAGGAACTGTTCAAGCAGAAAGTTCAGGTGAAAACCAAGGCGCAACGTTTACAGTACAGTTACCTTGTTTGAAAACTGGTGCTAATGTGAACTGCGATCGTCCTGATTCAAAATCTGCTCCTACGGCTTCGCTCACAGGGATTCAAATCTTAGTCGTCGATGATGAGCAAGATAGCCGCGATCTTGTTGCTTTTGTATTAGAACAGTCGGGAGCAATTGTGACTGCTGTAAGTTCTGCGATCGAAGCTCTTGAAGCGATCGAGCAGCAGCAATTTGATCTTCTAGTCAGTGATATTGGAATGCCTGACATGAATGGCTATATGTTAATGGAACAGATTCGGAAACGATCTGCGATTCTAAATGCAATCGCGCTCACTGCGTATGCTGGAGAACTGAATCAAAAACAAGCGATCGAGGCTGGATTCCAAAGACATTTAGCGAAACCTGTTGAACCTGAAGCATTAGTTCAAACAGTGCAAACCTTAATCGATCGACCTCCAGTGTGAATTGATTAAAAAAGGACATCGATCGATGTCCCTCTACAACTCAGGAAGCTGCCACTTAATAAAATCCCGCCGTTCATTGCACTGCCTCGCCCCGGACTGGAAGTCGGGGCTAACTGGGCGAAGTCCGTTTCAACGGACTGAGGATTTTAACTTCAGGCTCTTCAGTCCCCTTTAGTGGACTTTGTTCTATTAGCCCCGACTTCCAGTCCGGGGCGAGATAGCACTCAGAACAGAGCTACTCTCGTTGGGATCTTATCTTTAAGCACCTCGCTTATCGTCTCCCCTGAACGTTTCCTTCCTGATAGTCTTTGCTGTAAGTCATCACACACATTTGACCGTAGACTGTATGATTGCCACAGGCGGAACCCGTCAACCGATAATCAGGATTCAATAGTGCTTTACGATGTCCTCGATTTCGCACTCCATCATCAATCACTAATTGCCTCACGTGCCATTTTGCAGTCGCGATCGGACTAAAGCTGATATTTTCTCCTGCACTCCCTTTCCAAGTGCCATATCGATTCATCCGCTGAAACGGATCACTACCATCGGTTCCATAATGTCCAGCTTTACCTTTGGGTCCCAAATCCAGCACGTGATCTCGTGCTCCCAAAGACAAGCCTTGTGAAATCGATAATGCGGGTAATGGAGCCGTTGCTTGGAGATCTCGAATTGCTTCATCCACAGCGGCTACACCTTCCTGAGTTTCTAATGCTAGATAGCCTGGAACCTTCAGAATGTTACCGCTGAAGTACTGTCGAAGTTCAGCCAGTTCAGCAGCATACGCTTGAGGATTAGCTCGGAGACGATTCGTTTCTTCTACGATCGCTCTTTCAACCTCATCACTATTTTCTACTCTTGGTGCAGGTTTCACTGAAGGCTGAGGTGCAAACTCAATCGGACGTTTAGCTTGCTGAGTTGGAGGACTTGATAGCGCAACAACACAGAATTGATTCAATCGGAAAGCAACACCGCAAGCAATTCCAGCAGACTGATAGTTCGGTTGGAACAATGAACGGCGAACACTACGATTTGGATCACCATCATTCAGCACCATTAATAAAACGGTCGCAGATGGCGTTTTCTGGGTACGACTCCGAAGTTCAGCAACATTTCCAGAAACGCGATCGTATCTTCGATCTACTTTGCCAAAGTTCCGAGCGCTGTTGGATAACTCTGGAGAAAGAGACAAAGGCGGAAGCGTGGGAGCAGTGCGAAGAAATGCGATCGCATCATTCAGCGCAGAAAGACCTTCATGAGTTAAAACGCGATCGTTTCCAGGAAGGCGCAGCAGATTGTTTTGATAGTTCTGTCTTTGGTTGGTTAGCCAGTCTGCGTAAGCTTGGGGGTTTGCTCGAATTTGGTTGATTTCGTTGAGAACGGATGCTTCAAAAGTGGGGGCGACTTGAGCAACCGCATGATGACTAAACATCACAGTGGCAGTACTCAACAGAGCAGCAATGAATGTCGATCGCGGCTCAGATTTTCTCACTCGGATCATTCAGTTCTCCTCAAGATGATGATCCTTCACGGGATCATCCTGGACGCTGTTTAGAGTGCCCAAATCGAGGAAAACCGCTATTCCACTCTCATGCTCCTTTTCACCAATTCCAGAAATGCAAACGCCGCAGGAGGGAGTAGTGCATCCGAAACCACAGCAATATTAATGTTCCGGAACAATGGCACTGGTAGACTATAAACCTTGACACCTGCGGGAATCGGTTCTGCCGCTAATCGAGGACTGACTGCCGCTCCTAGCCCTTTTGCAACCATACTCACGATCGTGGCATCCGATCTCACTTGATAAGTCGCATGAAGCGTAATTCCATAGCTCGCACAATGCGCGTACACCATTGCATCACAGCCATCATTCTCTGGAGCCATGATCAACGGATGCAAGGTTAACTCTTTCCAATCTAAGGTTGGTTCACTCCGCTGAAACCCAGGCGGAAATAGTACAACAAATTCATCGCGCATAATCTCCCAAGCTTTAAGATCTGATCCTACAGGCGCGTATGTAATCCCAATTTCTGCGCGTCCTTTGTACAAGTCTTCTTCTACATTCGGTCGATCGTCATGTTCGGTCAACGTAATCGCGATCGCTGGATATCGACGACAAAATTCTGCAAGGACATCCGGCAAAATATGAGTTGCTGCACTCCGAAATGATGAAATTCTCAAGTGCCCACCTTCTAACCCTTTCGCGAGATTGGCTTGTTTTGCCATGTCATCGATCAGATGCAGAATCTTATAAGCTCGATCGACAATTTGCTCTCCGACAGGTGTGGGATGCGCTCCATATCTTCCTCGTGCCAGTAATACCACTCCCAGTTCTGCTTCTAAA
Organism: Leptolyngbya sp. AN10; assembly: GCF_050565645.1. NCBI lineage: Bacteria > Bacillati > Cyanobacteriota > Cyanophyceae > Leptolyngbyales > Leptolyngbyaceae > Leptolyngbya > Leptolyngbya sp. AN10. The sequence goes on along the minus strand of NZ_JBNXVP010000047.1, from coordinate 38,196 downwards.
ACTGCGATCGCATAACTCACCGCTGATTGCGATAACTGAAGTCGAAGTGCCGCTTCGCTAAAACTTCCACACTCTACGATCGCAGCGAAAATTCGTAGATGTGAAAGTTTGAGTTGACTTAAGCGTTCCAAACTCATATCAATCACCGAGTTTCACGTCTCTGCATTGTCGCAAAAAAAGAAAATAAATCCATCGAATGCACTGATATATGAGATTCACCCGATTGTTTGCGGTTCAGGGTCTTGCTTCGTCACGATGAAAGCTACAAATTGCGATCGAGTAATGATATGACAGCGATTTCTAAACCGCATCACAGCCAGGGTGTGTTCTTGCTAATTTTGACAACCGCAATTTGGGGAACTTCTTTTCCATTGCTCAAAGGTGCTTTAAATGATTTGCCTGCTCCGATGATTCTGGCAAGTCGATTTACGATCGCGGCAATTGTTTTTTCTCCATATCTCCGCCATCTCAATCGGAATTTGATTCGCGATGGTGCAATTCTCGGCGGAATATACTTTATAGAATGCTTGCTCGCATTAATCGGCTTGGAAACAATTTCTGCTAATCGCTCTGCTTTTCTGATTAGCTTGAATGTGATTCTTGTGCCTCTGTTTGGAACCGTGTTGGGACGAAGTTTACCGAGGCAAATTTTGATTGCGGTCGGAATTGCGATCGCAGGAATCAGCATTATGTCTTGGGAAGGCGGCGGCTTTGGAACTGGTGAGATTTTAACGTTAGCTTGTGCGATCGGCGTTGCGATTTATATTTTGGCAATGGAAGCGATTACTCCAAAGCACCCGACCTTGCCGCTGGTTGCGGTTCAACTTGCGATCGCGGCTTTATTATCGATCGTCTGGGCAATTTTGAATGGACAGTTTCCCTTTACTGGAATCGCCTCGCATCTCAATATTCTGATGTATGTGGGTGTAATGATTACCGCAGTTCCGATCTGGACTCAAACTCAGGCACAACGATGGGTCAGCGCTTCTGAGGCTGCATTACTCTACACATTAGAACCTGTATTTGCCAGTCTCTTTTCATTTTTCTGGCTGAATGAAGCATTAGGAATTCGAGGCTATATCGGCGCAGCATTCATTCTTTCTGCAACACTAATCAGCCAATTTCCCATTAGAACCCTTTTGAAAAAGAATCCCAATTTACGGCAATAAATTTGAGCCGTTTCAAATCAATTTGATCGTCCTTCTTTGCTCTAAAAAAGTAGAAATCGGTTTGTTGTATTCGATACAGAAATTCTCTAGATCTTCAAATTGATTCCTAGAAATTCCTAAACTGCATTAATCTCATTCGAGAATCAAATAAAGATCGAATAAATGTATTTTAAATGCACTTCCATCTTGAGATAGAAAGACTAGAATGTTGAGTGTCAAGTTTGCTTCACAAAACAAGTGGGCAGAGCTTAAAGAAACTACGAGAAATTTTCAAAAAATCGTGGTTGCTCCGTATGCTTTGTTACAATAAGTGAAGTAAGTTCGACACATAACTATAGAGGCTGGATTTGTCTTTCCAGAGTCTCAAGGTCTCGCCCGTAACAGCTTCATTTCTTGTTGTAGCACCCTTCACGGACGAACTCCCTACACAGTTCACTTCACCAGTTCGAGGAACGTTTCAGCATGAGCTTTCGGAAACTCGACGGTTTCGCTCAAGAACGCGATCGTCACGATAGAATTGCCATTTCCGGTTGGGTGTCTCATCCACTCACCTCCACTACACCTCACCAAAACCGCAAACCTAAGTTTGCTCCCCTCGCTCCATTGCGTCGCAAGCTTGATAATCTTCAAGTTCACAACTCTAAATTGGCGCATTTTCTTGCCGAGCATATTCCCGCGCAGTGTCCATTTGAGCGCGATGTAAAATTATTTGGTCAGACTCTTTTTCACATTCCGCCAATGTGCAAATTGAACCCGCTTTACGAAGAAGTCGTCGCACTTCGCTTTCGTGCTTTGTGTTATTTGGCGGATGAATGTGGCGAAGATATCAGCCAATATTGCTAGAGTTACTTAGTTTTTATTCTTGTACAGCAGCGGTTTCTTTAACCGCTTTTTTATTGCAATAAATTTCGTCTGTTACTGACTCTCAATTCATGTTTCTAAATGCTTGGTTTACATCTCGAAAAATTGGTGAAATCAAGCGATCGCAGACTCCTAAACTTTCATCTCAATTACTCGCTTCCTGGGGACAAAGTGGTATGTTTGAAATTGAAGCAGTTAACCGCTTCCCTGGCAGATCAAACAGCCAAATCTAGTTCAATTCAAGAGGTCAAGCCGCTGTTTTACTCTACATCTGTCTCGTTCAACGGCAACAACACCCAAAACTCGAAATCTGACATTTCCTCTTCTGGTTGATTGGGAGTCCTGCGATAAATTGGCGCTAAAAAATTAATTTTTGTCCAATTTGTGCAACTCTATCTAGAATGGATTTACTTGAGGAAGTCACTCAGAGATTAGGCACTGGGTGTTGTTGTACTTTTAAACGAAAAGGCAGATTTCAGCATGGCGATCATTGCGCTGAAGGCGTGGTATTTGGAACAGTATGAACCCATTCGGGAACTTGAAAAACGTCCCCATGATTTGCGGTTGAGCAAGAATAGCCTGCTGAAATCGGGATTAAGGGCTGATTTTCTAGAAGATAGCGCCGAGGTGAAGAAATCAACCTGGTTTCAACGCTATCTCCAAGGCGAAACGGTTGAATTTTACATCGAAGGCAGTGGCGGATATGCGATTTCTAATATTGATCTCTCTAGCCACGAAATCTATTTCTCAAAACAAGAAGTGATGGCGAATTTAGAGCCTGAAATCTTCTTTTCCTATCAAACAGAATTTACAGATTCCGGTGATTTGTTGCGCGATGAACTCGAATCGGTGATTGATAGTTTGAATCGTCGATCGCGGCTTGCAATCACATTACGAGAGTCTCACCGACTGAGCGAAGGTGCAATTCGCTTAAATAGTTCGTTAATGCGATCGATTCGGCAATGTCTCTTATTTATTGGAGATGGAACTTCGATCGCGCAAATTCCCGACACGCCACCGTTATTAATTCCTAGCCCTAAAGTTTGCGTAGAAACTGGATACGCGCTGCAAAGTAAGCGATCGGATCAAGTTCTCTTGGTGCAAATGGATCGATCGGATATGCCGGGACAGTTTCCGTTCGATATGCCGAGCCAGAATCGACTCGTGTTCAAAGACAAAACGCAGTTGCGGAAATTATTGCCGAAAGCGATCGAGTCTCAATTACAGCGATTTAATTTGCTATAAAAAACAAAAACTCCGGATCTTTCCAAACCCGGAGTTTTCTAAATCGCTGTAATCGGATTAATCTTGGACTTCGTTCAACGCATAACGAGCGATCGCTAATGTCAATTTCGCCTGTTCGGTTTCTGACAGTTTCGACCAATCCGTAGATTTCACAGTTGGTTCCTCGCCCCGCATCGCATACGCCAACGGACGCGCTAACACCTGTAAATCTTCTTCTGCCCACTGCGGTAATGCTTCTTGGACACAGAGAACGAGTTGATCTGCCAGAGTTGCTGAGGAATCTGCTAATTTTTGCGCTTGACGAGCGATCGCATTCAAAATCGATTGGGGAACGGTCGCAAACTTTTGTGCCAAAGACGTTTCAAGCGTTGGAGCCGCAAAGAGCGAATCGAGATGAGCAAAGAAAGCATCCGCACGATCCGAAATTTCGGCATCGGAAAGGGTATCGATCGGAAACTTCTGCTCTAAAGAATTGAAAAACGAGTCAGATTCGGGATCTGCCGGATTCCAAGGATAGGAAATTGCACTATCAGGAATCTCCTTGACCTCGACCTTTACAGTGTCAGCATTGTCTGGCTGCACCGTCACTGCTTCCGAGTCAAGCAAGGCATTGAGGAGCGCTTGCTGCGTTTCAAGAGAGTTAGAAGAACTTGCTTCGTGTGCCATGACAAAAATCCGCATCTGTAATTGAACTAGGGTTGGTGTGTTTGATGGATATAGCTTCAACCCGATTGTTACCAGTTCCGTAACTGACCTATCAATTTACGCTAAATCGCCTAGAATTTTCAAATCTTTAAGGTGGAGATGTGGGAATTGCGGAGGTGGGGAGTGGGGAGTGGGGAGAACGATCGCTTCAATCTCAGTCTCAATCTCAATCTCCCTACTCCCCACTCCCCACTCCCCACTCCTAATTCCGCCCATCCGCTGGTGAGACTAAAAACTCCAAAACCGAGTTCTGTGAGCCGCCAAATTTGATTTGTGCCCCTGAATAAAGTGGCACTTCATAATTGTGAACTTTCTGCCAACCGTTCACGGTCGAAACCCAGGTTCCATACCGGGAAAAATCCCGGAGAAAATACATCGGTTGCATTGTATCAGCGCTACGGTAGAAAATTTCAGCGTGTTTCCGAGACACTCCAGGTTCATTTGCCAAAACTAAATCATTTTCGGCACTCATTCCAACCCGCATCAAGCCGCCGCGAATCGTCCAGACTTTGGCATTTTCCAGCGATCGTAAAGATGCCACCGGATTTTGCAGCCCCAACTGGCTTGGAGTATGCGGAATCTGTGTCATTCCTTCTTCGATCGGTTTAATCAATTCCCCGTTAAATTCCGGGTGCATGTACAAAACGGGAAGTGTCCACGCCTGATGATTGAATCGAAAGAGTGTCAGTAAATGCTGACGGGCAACCGCGACCGCTTGATCGATCGGCATTCGATCGGTCAACGCCTGAGCAAATGTCGCGATAAAACTCAGAGCTTCTTCGTCGGTAATTGAATCTCGCATTGCCAAGACCGCTGGAACTCCGTGATGCAGCAGCACTTCCGCCAAACTGCTTCGAGGAATCGATTTTCCGCTTTGCTCTTCAGGCTGTGCCCCCCAACAAGCGTTAAACACGGCTAATTTCACGCGGCATCGCGTTAAAACCTGCGCGAGTTCTGTCCCATTCATTGGCTGATTCGGGCGCAGAAACAGCAAGCCACCATCGGGAGCCGGAACCCCGTGACCCGCATAGAACAAGACATTATAATGACCGCTTTCTAGTCGATCGATAAGTTCTCCCGAAGTCGGCTGCAACAGCGTATCGACAAAACAAGGAGCCGCCAACCGATTTGCACCTTGACGCTCTCGTAAAATTCTCGATAACGCGATCGCTTCTTGTTCCAATTTCAGCCGCTTCAATTCATCGCGCTTGTGATTATCAAATCCACTTGGTAAATCCGGAGCCGCATCTTGTCCTAAAACCAATAGCACATTCAAACTGGTTTCCGATCGCAGTCCTGGTAGACCATCCACATCGCTCGTAGTCCGACTAAATAAAAGCTGTTGGCTCAGAGAAATTGCCTGTTTCCCTGCATCACTCTGCATAATCTCCCACGGGAGCGAGATCAAATCAGGATCGCGCACATCCAACCGCAACCGTAGCGCCTTATTTTGTCCCTGAGCAATCCCCTGACTGCGATTCAAACTGCCTTGAATCACTCCATCGAATAGCCATTGCCAGAGGTTAATCCCCAAATTCTGCATCAATCGAGTACTGCGCGGGAGGGGTTGACCAATCGGGAGTTCGAGCGCTTCGACTGGAGGAGCTAGGACTTGTGAAACGTGCGGCACATCCGGAACGCCCCGCGAACAAAACATCTCCTGCCACGATCGCCAATTGTGCGTTAGTTCGTCCGTCCATAGACAATCCCGCAGCAAATACCCTCCACGATACGGCGCATCGATCACGTGAATCGCAAAATGTTGAGCTTGAGAGGCACGTAGTCGCTCGATCGCAAGACTTAAACAGGGTAGTTCAGACGGTGACATGAATTCGCAGGTGGGTTAACTCCGGAATTTTAATCTTAATCTATTGCGTGGGCGGGGCGCTCGGTTTAGCAGGGGCGCAGGCTCCAAGCTGATCGGGTGAAAGGTTGATTCGAGTAAAGGGTGCGATCGCGGTTTCCTGTTGCCAACCGATATTTCCGGGTCGAACTGAATTCGGGGATTGTGTCGGAGCCGTACAGACTTTGAACCGTAACCAAGGGGCAGCATCTGAAGTCGATCGCTGTTGTCCCTCGACTTGCAACACGGTTCCGGGAGGAACGGAATAGAATGCGCCTGTTTCCCCTGGCTTGCGGAAAAGTCGAACTCCGTCTTGATCGAGGCGGACGACTACGCCAGAGTTTAAGGGTTCTGGAGAGGCGGCGGGAATTGGGGGAACGGTGGGAGGTGTTGCGACTGGTGCTTGCGTGCCCAACCGAGTGAGCAATTCAGGAGCGAATAGGGCAACGATCGCGCCTGCAATTCCAAACATTGCCAAAAGCGTCAACCCGATTCTGAGCCAAGGAGTTCGACGGGGTTGGATTTCCGTTCTTAATCCAGGAGGAGAAGTTGCAGGGACAACCATTTGAGTGCGAACGGGTTTGGCGATCGTCGATCGAACAGCGGTTGATTTTCCAGTTTCGTGAGTTTGGCAGTGAATTAACCCGATCGTGACGTTATCGTGTCCGTTCTGCGTATTGGCAATCTCGACTAATCGTTTTGCGACGGTTGCCAAATTCGTTTTGCCATCTAGAATTGGCACGATCTCGCTTTGCCAGTATTCGTCAACTCGATCGTTGTCACTCAATCCATCTGAACACAGCAGAAAGATACACTCTTGATCCAAGATAAATCGCGTTACCGTTGGGCGAAGGTAGCTCGAACTTCCCATACCCAAGGCTTGCACCAGTGAACCCGCTGACGGTCGCTGTAATGCTTCTCGATACAGGGTGTAACCCAGTCGGGCTTCACGAGAAGCAACATCATCGTCCAGTGTGACTTGATAGCAGCCTTGGCGAGTAATTCGATAAGCGCGACTGTCCCCCACATGAGTCAGATAAAGTTCATGATCTCGAACCATGCCCATGACGACGGTTGTTCCCATGCGTTGCCGTTCTTGTCGTCGTTCCGCATCGTTCTTTTGTGCGATCGCATCATTCGCCGCGCAAACCGCTTCTTCTAATCCCGGCTCCAGGTTGTGTAGATCGATCGATTGAAGCTCTTGCACGATCGTTTGAATCGCCAAATTCGAGGCAACTTCTCCACCTTCGTGCCCTCCAATTCCATCACAGACAATCACGAGGGACTGATCCCCACTCGTTCCGCTCGGTGGATAACACGCATCTTCGTTACTTTGCCGACTAGGACCTTGATCGGTGAGGGTAGCGATTTGAATTTTTCTTGATTGCTGGGAAGCTTGAGACGCGATCGCAGAATCCAATATCTGAATCAAGTCATCAATGCTCGTTCCCTGCATCAAATTCTGGCAAACTTGGCTAAAGAAATCCGCGATCGCAGGTTGAACTTGCCAAGTTGACCAAAGCTTTCCTAAATCAACGATCGTGGCGGGTTCAAATTTCAGTTCTAAGATTCTCACCGTGTCGCCATCGGCAAATACGAGATCTGGATCTAATAATGTTGAGGCGGATTTTTCAAGAGAAAGCGATCGCCAAAGTTGTGCCAGTTGTTGCAAAAAATGAAGCTGACGAAATCCGCTGCTCGAAGTCCACACCTGCTCTAATCGCGACATCAATTGTCCGGACAGATCTTCTCCGCGTTCCGATCGCGCCCCACTCGGATAAATTGGAGCAGATTCTAGCAATAGAACGTCATTGACAACCGCGTAAGGTTGAGGAATCGCCGGACGTTCACCCATTAGATGCAAATACGGCTCCAGTGGTGGCGGAACCTCGATCGCGGTCGGAGGAAGTCCTGGTTTTGTATCGAGTGCAATCCGATCCGACTTGAGCAAAAAGCGATCGTCAATTAACGTTCCTGCTGGCTCGGTCGCTCCGACTGCCCAGAGATAGCGTTTCGGAATGCGCGTCTGACAGTGACTGCAAAACGCTTGGCTTTCAGGGTTGACTGCCTGACAGAAATAATTGGGGCATTGCACGATCGGATCAGTTTGCATTGAGAAAGTTGAGTTTCTACGGTTGGCTCAGTTCCAAGTCGGTGGGGCTTGAGCACTTCTCACTCTAGCAATTTTTGTCGATCGAGCGGGGATTCTACGGTTGCATTTCCGCGTTTCCCCCCGTTGCGATCGCGGATTTTTTAGGCACAATAAACCAGTTTTTACTGAGATTGGCTATGTCTTCCGTGTATCGTCGCTTCGGGTTCGCTTCTGCCGTACTGAGTCTGGTGATTGTTGCGCCGAGAACGAACATCCTGTGCAGCGAAGCTCTTGCTGCTCCTGCTTTTACGCCCACGGCTCCGCCTCCGGTTGCGCCCGCCTTACCGCAACAGGTTGAACCAGATTACCGGGTAGCAGCCCTTCAGCGCGATTTTCAGGGAAATCTTTGGGTCGCCTCGCCCCAAGGCTTGGTCAGAATCAATCCGGATACCGGACGCATGATTTCACGGGCACAAATGCCGAATTTTCCGATCTCTGCTCTGGCGCAAGATCGCGTCGGTCGAATCTGGGTGGGAACGAGCGAAGGACTCTGGCGAATTGATCCAAAAACAAATACCGTCACGGCTCAGAATTTATTCCTGCCCTCGAATCGCGTCTTGTCTTTGTTAGTCGATCGACGCGGTTTTCTCTGGGTCGGAACTGATTCGGGTTTAGCGCTCGTCAGCCCCGATCAAGGCTTGCTAATGACCACTTTGAAAAATTTACCGGGTGTGAGTGCGAATGCTTTGAGCCTAGATCCAGAAGGTCAGCTTTGGGTCGGAACACTTGAAGGTGTGGCGCAAATTGATACTGCCAGCGCCAAAGTGCTTCATACCTCCACACTCGAAGGAGCAGTCCAGGCATTATCGCTCGATCGACATGGCTCACTCTGGGCTGGGACGACGAATGGATTGATCAAGCTCGATCCGCTGAATCGCCGCCGTTTACGATCGGTGACTTCCCTCAAGGGTCGCGAAATTCTCTCGACGGGGTTCGATGCGGTTGGCAGTATTTGGGTCGGAACGAATACCGGATTGCTGCGAGTGAATCCTTACAATGGTGCGATCGTGGGTCAAATCCCCAATCTGCCTTCAAACCGCGTCTTATCGCTGGCTCCTGACACTGGAAACAAATTATGGGTGGGAACCAGTGAAGGACTTGCTTGGGTGAGCATGACCACTTACGAAACGCGATCGCATTTAATGTTCAGCCGTCGAATTGAGTAGTCTCTACCAAATTACGGTAATAGAATACTGCTGAATTAAATGATCCACGCTGATGATTGCAAGGTTTTCACACTCGCTTTGAGCAATGAGAAGCCGATCAAATGGATCGCGGTGGAGCGCAGGCAATGACGCAATTCTTAAAATGTGCCGCATCTCAACTGAGAGCGTACTGAATTGATTCGAGCGAATACGATCGGGAACATAATCTTCCGCAGGTTCTGAAAGTATCAGCTTTCCAGTTCCTTGCTTAATGATGATTTCCCACACACTAACGACACTGACAAAAATCGTATTTTCTGGATCAGAGATGATTGCTCTCGCAGCCGTTGAAAGCTGTGAATCATCGCTCATCCACCAAAGAAAGGCGTGAGTGTCTAATAAAACTCTCATGTCTACTGGGGGTCAAGAAAATCGTTCAAAATATCGTCTGGTAAAGGTTCATTGAACTCTGGTGATACCCAGATCTTTCCTTTATCTTGACCTGGAACACGAGGCTGAATTGGAGTGAGACGCGCGATCGCAATTCCATTCTGAGACAGCAAAATTTCTTCGCCTGCTTGAATTTGCTGAATCAAATCTTTGAGTTGGTCTGGGGTTTCAGGAAGATTAATTTTCAGCGTCATAGTCTGTCCGTGTCGCTTTGCTTTCATTCTACTGGGCAAGCCGATCAAACAGGGAGAGCGAACGATTAAGATAGATTCACCCTCTACATTCTTGGTGTCCGATGCCCGTCACGCCGCAACAACTGATTCAGTGGAAACAACAAAAGCGATCGATTGCTGTGCTTACCGCTTGGGATTATGCGATCGCGTCGATTCTCGATCGTGCTGGAATCGATGCCATTCTCGTCGGGGATTCGATGGCGATGGTGGCACTCGGACATGATACGACGCTGCCCCTGACGCTCGATGAAGTGATTCATCATGCAAAAGCCGTTCGGCGCGGGGTGAAAGAGGCACTTTTGATCGTGGATTTGCCGTTTCTGACGTATCAAGAAAGTGTTCAACAAGCGATGCACTCAGCGGGACGAATTCTGAAAGAAACGGGTGCGGGTGCAGTGAAATTAGAAGGCGGGTATCCTGCGATCGCGGAAACCGTTTCGCGATTGGTGCAAGCGGGAATTCCGGTGATGGGTCACGTCGGATTAACGCCGCAATCGGTGAGGCAAACCGGATTTCGCCAGCAAGGTCGATCGACGGAAGCAGGAGAAAAGATTTTATCGGAAGCGATCGCGCTCGAACAAGCAGGAGCATTCGCGATCGTACTTGAACATATTCCAAGTGATTTGGCACAAACCATTACAGAACGGTTAACGATTCCTACGATCGGGATTGGCGCGGGTGTTCATTGCGATGGTCAAGTTTTGGTCACTTCTGATGTTTTGGGTTTGGGAACTTGGAAGCCGAAATTTGCCAAAACGTATCTCGATTTGAATGGGTTAATTGCGCGATCGGTGCAGGAATATTGCGAAGATGTGCGATCAAAGAAATTTCCAACTGAATAAAAAAGTGCGAGGTTTGAATTGCCTCGCACTATCTAAATCTCTAAACCTTCATTGCCTTCGCTAATTCAGCGGCAACTTCAGGACGCGAGAATTCAGGCGGCGGTAATTCTCCACGACGCAGCATTTCTCTCACCTTCGTTCCTGACAAGTGAATCCGCTCTTCGGGCAAACTCGGACTGGTCTTCGTGGTTGCCATTCCTTGGGTGCGCTTGCAGTAAAAAGCGTGTTCAAATTTCAAAGGCTGAATACCTAAGGCAGCCGGATCGAATTCGTCAAAGATGTATTGAGCATCGTAGGTTCCGTAGTAATCACCCACGCCTGCATGATCGCGTCCGACGATGAAATGAGTACAGCCGTAGTTCTTCCGAATCAAGGCATGGAAAATTGCTTCACGCGGTCCGGCATAGCGCATTGCAGCAGGATTGATCGCGAGAATGACTCGATCGTTGGGGAAATAATGCTCCAACATGATTTCGTAACAGCGCATCCGAATATCAGCCGAGATATCATCCTCTTTCGTTGCGCCCACTAACGGATGCAGGAATAAGCCATCTACCGTTTCCAAAGCACATTTAATAATGTATTCATGCGCTCGGTGAATGGGATTACGAGTTTGGAATCCGACAACGGTTTTCCAGCCTTTTTCCTGGAATGCTGCACGAGAAAATGCTGGATCGATTTGATAAGTCGGAAACAACGGATGCGGATCGCGATCGAATAACCACACCTCACCCGCCAAATTCACGTTCCCCTGACGGTAAACCACTGCCACACCCGGATGCTTTTCTTGATCGGTGCGGTACACTTTCACGGCTTCGCGCTGCTTGTCGTAAGTATATTTCTCACTCAACTGCAACACGCCGATATAGCGACCTGTCGAATCATCCAACCGCACGAGGCTCCCTTCTTGCAGCGGTGCAGCGACTTCCTCGGTGACTGACAGCGTAATCGGAATTGCCCAGGGTAAACCATTCGCCAAGTGCATCTCTTCCACAACGCGATCGTAATCGGCTTTGCCCATGAATCCGGTTAAAGGGCTGAATCCACCGATCGCGATTAATTGCAGATCCGAAACTGCTCGTTCATCGAGTTGAACACGAGGCAGAAAATCTGCTTTAGAAAGAAGTTCTTCGCGCTGAGTACCCGTAACAATTCGATTAATTAGTTGTCCGCCGTGAGGTGCAATGCCGTCAGAATGACTCATGAGGTTTAGAGAGTGAAAGGGCTAATTCCCGCTTTTCTCATCGGGAAAGCGGTCTTTATTAAACTTAGCAGGATGTGGACTGATCTGAGTGACCAATTTGCCTAAGCGTTGCTAGACAAGAAAGGAATTGGATCAGCGATCGGATCTTTTACGGTTTCGCCTTGCTGCTGTGCCCAATATTGAGCAAGAAAATGAATTTGGCGTAATCCAACAATCAGATTCAGACCTGGAATGAAGAGCCACCAGACGATTAGCGGTTTTTTCAGGTTGGCTCGATCGTACAGTTCATTCACATCCCGATACAGTCGAAACTGCACAATGTAAATCCAAACAATTCCCAAAATCGAGAACCACCGAAACCAGTCTGGAACATCTGGATCAAAGGTGGCTAAGATTTGCGGCAATGCAACCCCAAGCACAAACGGGCTTAGAGACAATGCGCCTGACCATCCTTTGCCGTTGTATGCCCGTAGCTCGTCTTGAATCATCCATTTGTAATAACCGTAGTAGAGCGATCCGCTCAAAGCAGAGAAAAGAATCACTTTCCAGAGTGGACGAGGTTTTCCGAGAGGTGGCATGAGTCGATCGTAGAGAACTTTACATCTCTTAATCTATTCTGTTTCTGGATCGAACACAATCTGGTGAGCCGCCGTTGGCATCAGGTTTTTCACGATTCTGAGATATTCCTCAGCTTGAGTCCGAGTGCGAAATCTTGCTAACACGATCCGCTGCATTTTGGGCAAGAGGCGAATAATGCACCACGGGTGTAGTCGAATCCGGTAATTTTCGGCAGCGGAATTCGGAACCGCATCATTTTCGGGATGGGCTGGTATCATAAGTTTCGTCTCCAATTGTGAGATCCGCGATCGCTCTCACGTCTGGAAAACTCAAGAGCGATCGCGCTTTGGAACTCTTTCATTTAAGGACTAATATTAGTCCTTGTCAAGCATGGGATTAGCGCGGCTGCGGATTCGAGAATTAGCTCAGACAAAAGGCTGGACACTGAAAGAAGTTTCTGAGCGATCCGGAGTTAACTACAGCACCTTAAAGACTTATGCGCGTTCACCTGGAATTGCGACGGCTGATATTACAGCATTGATTAAGTTGACGCGGGTGTTTGAAGTGTCGATCGAAGATTTAGTCGAGGTGATTGAGGAATAACGATGACGAAAAAGCGGAAACTCCTCGAAAAGATCCTCAATAATCAGAAGAACATTGATTTTGAAGATATGGTTACACTGGTTGAAGCATTCGGCTTTTCACGCTCAAGAGTGAGTGGGAGTCACCACATTTTTGAGCATCCAAATATTCCTGAACTCGTGAATCTTCAAAATCGCAAAGGACAGGCAAAACCTTATCAAATTCGGCAATTTCTCACACTAATCGAGCAATATAGTCTTACTTTAGAAGACTCTGGAGAAGAAGCATGAAAGACTACCATATCAATGTGTTTTACAGCGAAGAAGATGAAGGATACATCGCTGACATTCCAGATTTGAAGTTTTGCTCTGCGTTTGGTGAGACTCCAGAGGAAGCAGTTCGTGAGGTTGAAATTGCAAAAGCTGCATGGCTCGAAGCAGCAAAATCCGCAGGTAAACCGATACCAGAACCCAAGTATCGTCCTGTCATTTATCAGGTCAGCTAATTCGCTCAACCCTGCGCTTTCCCCAAATACTTTTCAAGATAAGGCGAAAACACTTCATAAATTAGCGTGAACGGTTTGCCATGATGCCAGAACAAATAATGCCGTCCCCAAAATGGAGCAGAATAGCCAAATGCCGCTTCTAATGCAGCCGATCGACCATAGTGCAATCCTTTGATCTCACGATAGAGTTCAAGGCGCGATCGCGATAAATTCACCCAAACGCCTTCAGATCGGTTCTGCAAATATTCATCTACATGACTCATTTCCCACCAAGAAGCGGCATATCCTAAACGTTGACCGGAAGCGGTTTTGAGCCAAATTTGTCTCCGCAAGCGACTGCCGGGAATTTGTTCGATCGCGCTGGGTGCATTGTCCGTCGAAAAGCCGATCGGGGACATATCCAACACATCGACTTCGGTTGGCTCTCCAGTCAGAAGCTGCAAATGGCGTGTGGGAGAACCATCGCCCAGTAACATCATTTGCCAAGCGGGAGAAAGCTGGCTATGGGATAAACCTTGCTGGATCTCAAGTTCGCTGGCTTCCCAGATTGGATCAAGGCAGTGCCAGGTCGTCGGCAGAATTGCGCTGTCGCTCGGTCGAAAGGTCGCAGTCACGCTTGTTTACATAAGTTAACTTTGTTCTTATGATAACGCGGTCTGAGCAATTTACCAGAGCGGGTACAGTCCGCCCGGATGAAGTAACCACCGAATCGCGCCGCCGACAGCATTCAAAATTTGGTGAGAGTTTGCAGAAGTGCCTAATTCTTCTAACGCGGTTTGGAGCGGAAGTCGAGTTGAGGATTGCATCCATTTGTTGATTTTTTCGCGCTTGATCGATCCCGCCGGAAAAAGCGCGATCGCACCTCTCCAAGCGTCGATCGCGCTTTCAGTCTGTCCTTCTAATCGGCAGACAATTCCCAAATTCATTAAAGTTTGAGCTTCTTGAAGCACTAGATTTTGCTCACGACAGAGTTGGAGTGCGCGATCGTATCGCATCTGAGCGCGTTGCCATTGTCCTTGACGCAGATAAACATTGCCCAAACTGTTGAGAATCTGAGCTTGCTGAACGCGATCGCGCAACATTTGAGCCGCATCCCAAGCAAATAAATGCGTCTGTTCCCAGTTGCGCCAATCGGCTTTGACATCGAAAAACCGCACCAAACTTTGAGTCAATCGCAACGTGATGTCCCAAGCTTCGGCTTGATGCGCCCACTCGATCGCCCAAATCAAATTCGCTTTTTCTTCGTCAAACCAATCCAGCGCCAGCAAAAATAAAGTCTGAGCTACACTTTCAGAGCGTTTTCCCGTTGATAAAGTCGCAACAAAAGAATTGCCTTTCCGGGCTGCAAGTGCGATTTGAAATCGAGTCGCTGGATCGAGACAAAGATTCATTTGCTCACACAGTTCGAGATACCAGCGAATGATTCGCATCCGGGTTGAATTGCGAAACTCGATATCGTCTTCGATGAGACACGATCGTGCCTGTTCTCGAATCGTGTCATGCACCAAGCAGTACCAAGTCGGACTAACTGGATCAAGCAATCCGACCTGGATGAGTTGCTGAATGGCAGGTGTGGCTTGTTCCACTTCGCAATCCAAGAGAACGGCAGCGATCGCAGAACTAAAACAGGGTTGAACCAGCAATCCGAGCGATCGTAACAATCGCGCCGCAGAGTGATCCAAACGACGATAGGCAGATTCAAAGTCAATCTGAGATTCGGAGAAGTGGCGCAATCGAGGCGTTTGGGGCAAATGGTGACGCAGTTGGCGCAGCAGATGACCGAGATCCCACGGTTCATGCTCGATCGCGCATTGGAACTGGAGTTGATACCCCACTGTGGTCATGATGTTTATCCGATTTTGGGCGATCCACTGACGAGTCGAAACGTGTCAGAGACCGGATATCCTAGCGCTCTTTTCAGTTCATTGACTGCCCGTTTAATTTCGAGAGCCAAGATTCCTTGTTTTGATTGTTTAGTCGCTAAGACAAGAAAAACCGCATCTTCTCCACAGTTAGTCAGAATGCAAGGTCCTTGCTCACCATCGACATAGATTCGCTCGATCGCGCCGCGTGTCAGTTCTAATCCAATGCGTTCGCCCATTGATAAAATTGCAGCCGACATTGCAGCTACTCTTTCCTCATCCATAGAAGTGGGTAAGCTCGATGCTAACGGTAATCCATCCGGTGTGACTAATGCGACACCTTGAATGTCCGGAGTCGTGGTTGCAAAAGTATGTAAGATTGTATTCAATTTTTCGATATCGATCGCCATCGTAAAAGACTCCAAAAATTAAATCGATCGAGCATAAAACTCGAAAATATCGTGCTGGTCGCCGCGCAGGACAGAACCCACCTGCTGACCGCGCAACCGGGTGTTAAAAAAACTTTCTAAAAACCCTTGAATTGCTCCCAAGGTGTAGGTACATTTCCGTGTCGAACCTTCGGCTTCTTGGTATGAGCAGATTGTTTCACGGGTATAGACCCTGAATCCTTCTGGAAGAGCTTCAATCTTATCGACGCAGCACAACCGCGTCCCGTTATAGCCCAACACATGAGCCACTTTTTCGGTCGCTTCTTCCAGCGAAAATTCTGCGCCTCGATTGGCGAGTCCCAGTTCATCTGCTAAATTTCGACCTCGCTGACGACCTGCGGAAATAAACGCGATCGCAGCCGCCTTTTCACCCAGTGCTTCTTCAACTCCGGTGATGACTGCTCGAAAGCAGACGGTGCTAATAAATTCGCCAAGCTCAGACCGCACCGATCGCTCAGCCACTTGCATAATCGCACTCCTAAATGTAGAGAACACATTTAGAAAGCCGAAATCATTCTCTCGAACCTCAGACCGTTCATCTCTTGTATGCCGTATTTCTTATTACACGCTTGCTTAGGAGCGATCAGGATAGTCGATCGAACTTTCCGTGTATCAGCCAATTTTTAGCACTCGGAATATCCAGAGCAATTCAATCAAGCGGTCTTAAACTTTGTCCAAAATTAACAAAAAAAAGGAACCTCGATCGAGGTTCCTAGAACTGATGTGAGAAACGAAACTTAGCTGGCGATATACTCGCGCACATTCGCTTTACGACGGCGCAAATGATCCAGCGCTTGGCGCTCAAGCTGACGAACACGCTCACGGCTCAGATTTAAGCGATCGCCGACTTTAGCCAGCGACAACTCATGTCCATCTCGCAAGCCATATCGCAAGCTCAAAACTTCACGCTGCTGCGGAGTCAGGTCAGTCATCAGCGTCTCAAGATCCTGACGCAGCAAATCTTGAGTCAAAGTCGTATCCGGCGAAGGACCGTCATCTTCGAGCAACTCTTGAAGCTCGGTATCCTGATTGTCACCGACTCGCATATCGAGCGAGACAGGCTGGCGAGACATCATCAGAAACTCACGAATCTGCTCCGGCTCAAGCTCTAATTCGGCAGCAATCTCAGAGGCAGTCGCAGCCCGACCGAGCGTTTGAGCCAACTCACGCTGAACGCGCTTAATCTTATTCAGCTTTTCAGTAATATGAATCGGTAAGCGGATCGTCCGGGCTTGTTGAGCGATCGCTCTTGTGATCGCCTGACGAATCCACCAGTAAGCGTAGGTCGAGAACTTATACCCACGAGTCGGATCGAACTTCTCAACGCCGCGCTCTAAACCGAGTGAGCCTTCTTGAATCAGATCCAAGAACTCAAGATTGCGCTTCTGATACTTCTTCGCGATCGACACAACCAACCGAAGATTCGCTTCAATCATCTTCTGCTTAGCGCGACGACCCCGCTGATAGATGCCCGTCAACTCTGAATCACTCAGATGAACGTGATCAGAAAACTCTTGCTGTGTCGGCTCATGACCCAACTTCTTAGCAAGCTTCTGCTTCTTCTCTTCCAGCGTCATCATCTGCTGGACTTGCTTACCGTAAAGGATCTCTTGCTCGTGGGTCAGCATCGGCACACGACCAATCTCATGCAGGTAAGTACGCACCATGTCGGCGCTGTAGGCGGGAGCGGATTTGGATTTAGATTTGGTGTTGGCAGTAGCCATGTGCAGTCAACTCCGTGAAATGAAAACGATGGGGGGCGGTGAAAAACTCGAATCGATGAGTAGAGTGAAAAACTCAGGTGGGGCGCTTGAGCCAATCTCTGGGAAAAGCAGTGCCCGATGGATTAAGGTCAACCTGAACTGAAGGGGATGAGGTGAAGGTATTAAACCTGACGATCAAGGGAGGTGATGAGTTCCTATCTCGAAGTCACATCGACTTTAATTTAATAATAGGACTGACTCAAACAAAAGTAAAGAGTCTCGCGGGACTTTCTGGCTAAAGTTCTGGAAAGATGAGATGAGATGGCACAGAAGGCGAGACATGATGGAATCGTCCAAAAACAGCACAAAAAGTCTTCTTAATCACTCTTCTATGATGACGGGTCTGCGAATCTGTGAATAGAGGTTCTGCGGAGGGATAACCGTACCATTTTTAATCGAGAGAGTGAGGATCTCTGACCATGCAGTTTTCCGAAAGTTCCGAAGCCTTGAAAGTAGCTTTCCATAATGCTTTCAGGATTTTGAGAGACAAGAGATTGTGATAGTTTTTAGCAGAATTTGTGTCAGTTAGATCAACAGAATTCTACTCTAATTTTTGAATATGAAAATGCAGTGACATTGAGATGACAATTGTTAAAGAAAAATGTCGATCGCTCTATGTTTTAAGCGTATCCAGATTCATCAATCCTTCGTCCCCAATTTGACAGAAATGGCATTTGTACTCATCCGAATTCCTGCATCAGTTCGCTACGCTGAAAGAGATATTGATTCATTGAGTTTCATTTAGGAAAGATTTATGCTCACGGTTGCTCAATCTCGACCGACAGAACGCGCTCAGTTCATTCAAAAGACTTATCTGCATTTGGCTGGAGCCGTTGGCGCATTCATTGGTTTTGAATTTCTGCTGTTTTATACAGGGATTGCTGAAGCGATTACTAGCTTCGTTGCGTCTAGTCGGTTCACCTGGCTGGCAATTCTGGGTGGGTTTGCGCTGCTGGGCTGGTTATCTCGATCGCTGGCTGCCAAAGCCGATTCTGTCCAAACTCAATACGTGGGTTTAGGACTCTACATGGTCGCAGAAGCGCTAATTTTTGCACCGATTCTCTACATTGCAGCTACGTTTTCTGATCCAACAGTGATTCCGACGGCTGCAATCCTGACTCTGCTCTTGTTTGCTGGACTCACAACGGTTGCATTTACCACGAAAAAAGATTTTTCGTTCCTGGGCGGCATTTTAACGATCGGCGGCTTTATCGCACTGGGTTTAATCATCTGTAGCGCAATCTTCGGCTTTACGCTCGGATTGATCTTCTCGGTCGTGATGGTACTTTTCGCCTCTGCTGCGATTCTGTATGACACGTCAAAGATTATGCACCACTATGCGACGCATCAACACGTCGCAGCTTCCTTAGAGCTATTCGCATCTGTGGCGTTGCTCTTCTGGTACGTGCTGCGAATCGTGATGGCGCTATCTTCCCGTCGCTAATCGATTCAATTCCCCTCTGAGTTCCCAAGTGTCTCGTACATTTGGGAATTTTTTTATTCCAATTCTGTCAGCGCTCGATTACTTGCCGCTTGCAACATTGCTTTGAGGCTCTGAGGTTCGGGATATGCAGGAGTTGGACGCTCAAACTTCAGGGGTAAATTCGTGAACTTCGGCAGAATCTCGCGACAGAAGGCATCAGCCGCCTTCGATCGATAACGAGTCGGATTAATAATGACGGATAGATTGCGCTTTACGACCACATCATCAATTCGGGCGCGATGCAACATTCCCATCTGTAATTCTTTCTCGATCGCAGAAACCGAGACAAAGGAAGCACCCAAACCGGACTGAACCGCGTTTTTGATTGCCTCGATCGAGTTCAGTTCCATCTCAATCTTGAGCCGACGAGTTTCAATCCCGCAACGTCCCAAAACTTGATCAATGACTTTCCGAATCGTGGATTGAGAATCGAGTGCAATGAACTGCAAGCGATACAAATCATCCTTCTGAATCGTTTCTAGTCGGGAGAGCGCGTGAGATGGCGGAAGAATTAATGCGAGTTCATCCTCAGCATAGGGAATAATTTCGAGGGAGTCCTGAAGCTCTGGGGAAATCTCACCCCCGATAATCGCCAAATCAATCTGACCGTTTGACACACTCCAAGACGTTCTACGTGTCGAATGAACGTGCAACTGGACTGCTACATCCGGATACTGCTGCCGAAACATGCCAATCATACGAGGTAACAAATAGGTTCCTGTTGTCTGACTGGCTCCAATGATCAGGGTTCCACCTTGAAGATTTTGCAAATCTTCGATCGCTCGGCAGGTTTCCTGACACAGCGTGAGAATCTTCTCACCATAAGATAAAAGTAAATGACCCGCCTCAGTTAATTGCGCTCGTCGCCCACCTCGATCGAACAACGGCACATCCAATTGTCGTTCTAGATTTTGGACTTGCAGACTTACCGCTGGCTGAGACACATACAAGCTATCAGCAGCCCGTTTAAAGCTACCCTCAGACGCGATCGCTTTCAAAATGCGTAACTGATCTAGAGTGAAAGGAAGGTCAGACATACGGATAAGCCTAGAAGTGTGAGGAGCTTGGAGGAAAAACACCGGGAAGTATGGAATGCGTCCACTCTAAACCGAGTTACCAGTTAGATTCTGTGAACAATTGTTAATCAAATCTAAAGAACGGTTGCGTCACCGCACCAAAACACATCTCCGTGAATAATAAACGTGGCAAGTATTGTACAGAACGATGAGCGTATCAGCCTATGAGCCAGGAAGTTATTCGAGACTTTCTGAATTTACCAGGAATTGTGGGAATCGCCCTACTGAGTGGACAGTCTCAGCCAGTTTTTTATAGTCATGATCCTGCGTTTTCTCAGGGGCAGCCAGAATTGCTCTCTCAGGGCATTCTACAAGTTGTCGAAACGATTCCACCGGAGTATGAGACGCTTGAATTTCGCTTTGCTAAAAATCAGATTGCGCTGCATCGATTGTCGAGAAATTTCATCATTCTAGTGATTAAAGATGAGTCTCAACTAGATGAGAAATTTACAGGTGCATTTCAAAACTTACGATCGTGGATTGAGCAAGATCCAAAAACTGCGATCGAGCAATTTCAAACGTTACCGACCGTACCTTTGCCGACGCTCAAAGATTTAATCGAAGCCTTTAATCAATTGAGCCAATTCACAACAAGATATCTGGGCATTGCGGTAATTACAAACTATCTAAAGTCGAGCCGTCCTGCGATCGAATGGATGGAGCAATTTCAGGTCAATCGATCGGGACAAATTACGCTAATTGGGGAACCCTCAGAGTTAGAACAATCGGTAAGCGTCCAAGAGCAAGAATGGTTTCGGCATTGGGTCGCTCAATTTATCCGCCGTTGTTCTCAAGCGGTGCGCGACTATGCTGCACTTGTCGAGCAAAACGCACTCACCGACACCCAAAAAGCCCTTTTATTGCCCTAACCCGTCATGGTGAAAACAGTCCGCCTCGAACCGATCGCTCAAGATAGCTCGATCGAAACAATGGGGAATCTCCTCTCCGTTCTGATCAATAAAGACTTAGATGTTCTAAAAGAATGTGGCGGTCGGGGAATGTGTGCGACCTGTCACGTTTACGTCAAAGATGGAATGGATTCTCTCACTCCGATTAACCGTCGAGAGCAGCGAACTTTGGAAGTGATTACTTCCTGCAAATCGAATTCCCGTCTCGCGTGTCAAGCGAGAGTGGTCGGGAGCGGAGTCGTGGTTGAACTGCCGCCAGGGATGTACATCAATTCGATCAAGGATATCGAAGCGTTAATCGGACGGAGAGCGGAACAGGATTTGCTGCACCCTTTAACCGGGCAAGTACTGGTCGAATCTGGGAAATTAATTACTCGATCGATGCTGAAAAAAATCGAGGATACAACGAGCTTCAATATGTCAAATTATTTCTCGAATTCTTCGGGCGTTTAGATCTTCTCAAATCCGGGAACGCTGCAATTAAATTCATTCCAAAAGCAATATGTTGAGCCAGATCCAGCGGTTAAGTCAAGACACCGAAGGACGCTATGCCACCGATGAAGAGCTTCGTTTTTTAGCGGATTATGCTCGATCGTATGAGTTGCGCGTCCAAACCTATCAGAAATTACAAGCCTCTGAGATGGTCATTGTCCAGCAGGTACAAGCCAAAATGAGAGCGATCGATCCAACCTTGTTCCGTCAAGGTAATGAGGATTTAACGAATAAGTGGAAACGCGATACATTGCGGGTTCTGCGGTATTCTGCGGCGGCAATGTTGATTGATGATCCAGAATCGCTAAGAGAGCGATTTCTCTTCTGGTTCCAAACGATTATGAGAGCGTTTAATGCTCAGAAAAGCTGCGGAGTTACCTACACGGTAATGCAAGACGTGATTAAACAAGTGCTAACTCCCAGTGAAGCAAGTTTAATCTTGCCTATTTTGGAAGTAAACCGTCGAATGCTTGGAACGGTTTAAGACGGTATTTGGGAAGTGCTTGGTTGTCGCTGCACCCGCCCGTGATTGAAAATCACGGTCTAGCTGAGAGAAGTCCACTAAAGGGGACTGAAATGCAGCAATCTCAAATTCTTCAGTCGGTTTCAACCGACTTTGCACCGATAGACCTGGATTTCTAATCCGGGGCGGACAATGCAAGCAACGATACTTTTCAAACAGGCTCTAAATCCGAATTTCTAAACTGGGAACACTGAAATTAATCAGCGCAACCGTTGTCGCTTCACTTTGTTTTACTCGATCGACTCCCCCGGTACAATCTATGTCGCTTATACTGTCTCACCAAACCTCCGCGAAACTGAAGAACCCAAAGAAGCACAATCACTATGGCTTCCGAGACTTCTACCAATTCGATCCAGATAAAGGCACGATCGTAGATTGGAACAATAGCCAAAACATCCTGACCTCCGAAGATTTCATTATTGGATTAGTGGAAGGACTCGAAGAAGAGGTTGGAGATGCCTCTGCTGCCACGATGTATACGATCGGGTGTGAATGGGGTCAGAAAGATGCCTTCTTCTTTGAGAAATGGTTCGAGAAAGAATACGATCGACCGATGCGCCAAACCAATCTAATGTTTCTATTGGAAACTTGGTGGTGGTCGTTTACGGCTCAAGGTTGGGGACGATGGGAAGTTGACTTGGGCGATCGTAAACAAGGTTTCATGTTCATTAATGTGTTTGATTCCGCAGTGGCTCGAACGCTTGGCGATGTGGGTAAACCTGTTTGTTTCTTGTACGCTGGACTGTTCGCGGGCTTCTTTACGGAACTTGTGAAAAAACAGCTTAGTTGCATTGAAATCCAGTGCTATTCGATGGGCGAAACCTACTGTAAATTTCTCCTTGGTGGACAAGAGCGGATTGATGCGGCATCGTTTTGGCTGAATGAAGGTGCAACGGCAAGAGACATTGAAAAACGGCTCAGAGCAGGAGAACTCAAATGATTCCGACGCTCGCCCCCAACGATACTCAGATTTGGCTCCATTCTTCAGTTCAATCTTTTTTTACAACCTGCAATTGGGAAAATAAGCCCGTTGCCACGACTCCAGAAATTCAACGTCTTGAACAAGCAGTCACGATCGAATCCGTGACTGAACTCTCTTTCGATCTGCGAGTTCGGCAATTTTTCGCTGCGGTTAACTGGGATGGAAGTGCGATCGCCCCAGTTCCTTCTGTGATTGAAGAAGAACCCACGCTAGAACCTTCTGACGGCTTTACTTTGACCGATTTTTCTGATTTGTTCTGATTCCCCTAAAACGCTTATGCAATCTCCCATCGACGGCATTTTTGACGAAGCCGAAAACCGCTACCTCAAACCCGAAGAACTCCAAAGCATCGGGCAGTATGTTGCCTCGATCGCAGACCGCATGAGTGCTTATCGGGTACTGCGCGATCGAGAACTCGAACTCATCCAGCCAGCCGCTGACCAACTTCAGCTAGAAATGCCTGGAGTCGAAACCGCTGTATTAGAACGCGCCATTAAAAACGGAATGTTAACACTCCGGCATTGTGGAATGGCGATGTTGTTGAACGATCCGAACTTTGTGCAGAAGCGGCTTTTAGGTTGGTTAAAAGACTCGATCGAGCTTCATCAAGCTCACGGTGCGGATGCTGCCTTCTTCGGATTGGTGAAACAGCAGCTTTTACTGTCTCTCAATGCTCAACAAATGGCACTCTTAGAACCGTTTCTCGCTCAGGTTGAAACCGTGATGCCAGCACAAGAAGAAGAAATGCTCACCGTCGCAGGGATTTTCTAGGACTATGATTTCTGTTAGTGATTTACTGATTCACGATCGACTTCCCGCAAACTATTACGCCAGCGATGTGTATGTGCGGGGAGATTTAGAAATGGGTTTACTCGAAAGTCGTCGGGGCGATCGATTAATTTCTCTGCCTGAGACGCTGATTCAAGCGATTTATGCTGGACTGAACAAAGAAACGGGTCAGGCTTCTCGTTTGGTCTTGTTTAACTGCGGTCGCTGGTGGGGCAAAAACTTCTTTAATCGGTTCCGGGATGAAGTGAGCGATTATTATGGAACGCCGCTGGTTGAGATGCAGATGGCGGACTTTTTGCAAGCTCTGAAACAGTGTTGGATTACGTATGGATTGGGAACGGTGAGCTTGGATCAGAGTTATCACGATCGAGGTTTTTTAATCGTTGAAACTCAGAATTC
The DNA here is from genome assembly GCF_050565645.1 of Leptolyngbya sp. AN10. NCBI lineage: Bacteria > Bacillati > Cyanobacteriota > Cyanophyceae > Leptolyngbyales > Leptolyngbyaceae > Leptolyngbya > Leptolyngbya sp. AN10. The sequence continues at coordinate 13,976 of NZ_JBNXVP010000047.1, read as the reverse complement.
GCCGTTTGCTCGATTGGTGGAAGATGCAACATTGCCGTCTTGCTATCTCGAAGCGGGAATTTTTACTTCGGTGTTTAGCCAACTTGCAGGACGAGAGTTACATTGTGTGCAAACGCGCTGTGAATCGATGGGAGCCGAAAGCAATTTATTTGTGATTGGCTTGCAGAAGCGGTTAGACCCTGCTGAGATTTTGGTCGAAAAACAGCTTGACCACGAATCGATTTTGCCTCGTCTGTTTGTTTAGTTCGAGGTGAATGGCGGATGTGTCTACCCTGTTAGGTTCTGAAACGAAACGATCGAATTATCGAATTTTGGGATTAGTGGGTCGGGGGCAATTTGGGCGGGTTTATTGTGCGCTCGATCGCCAGACAGGTGAATTTGTCGCGCTCAAAGCGCTCGATCGGGCGGCTCTCCCAACGCATCAATTTCTGAGAGAATTGCGCTTTCTCGTGACGCTTCAGCATCCCAATATTGTGATGTGTCAAGCGATCGAGCATTTCCAGGGAAAGCGCTATCTCGTGATGGATTATTGTGAGAGCGGAACGCTCAGACAGTTGATGGAAAATCATCAGCGGTTACATCCTGCCTTGAGTGTGAAATTAATCTGTGATGTGCTGGCGGGATTGGAACACGCACACAGCCAAGGAGTGGTTCACTGCGACATTAAGCCGGAGAACATTTTGCTGAGTCTGAGTCCGGAGGGCTGGATTGCAAGAATTTCGGATTTTGGCATTTCGCGGCTGAGTCAAGACATTTCACCTGAACCTGCGAATTTGACTGGATCGCCTGCGTATATGGCTCCGGAGCGGTTTTATGGACAGTACTCGCATTCGACTGATTTATATGCGATCGGGATTTTATTATTTGAGTTGCTTGTGGGATATCGTCCGTTTTCGGGATTGCCAGCGGAATTAATGGCAGCGCACCTCAACGATCGAGTAAAAATTCCAGCCCATATTCCCGCTCCAATTCAAGGCGTGATTTTTACGGCGCTTGAGAAATTGAAGGCGCGGCGATTTCAGTCAGCGGCTCAGATGCGAGAAGCACTTTTAGCAGCGGTTGAAGGTCGATCGGAATTCTACAGAAACGAGTTAGCGACTGCGATCGTGCCTAAAGTTCATTCCGCAATCGTACTGCGAGAAGAACGATCGAACTATCCGATCGAACTCATTGGAATTGTCGAAGATACTCCGCTGCCTGAATACGATCGCTATCTGCGTCGATCGATGACGATTTTTCTCGGTGAAGATCAGACACTCATGGCGCGATCGTATCCGATGGGATTTTTCGATCGGCGTGATGGAAAAGCTTTATCCGTTATGACGATCGCGGAACCGATTCGAGAATTAATTGTGCGATCGCAAACTTGTTTCGCGGTGACAGAGCGATCGATTTACAAACTTTCAGAACAAGCTCCGCAGTTATTAACTCGATTGCATCAAAACTCTCGAATTGCGATCGCGCCAGATAGACGGTGGATGGCAGTAGCAACTCTTGGAAGTTGTAATACTGCAAAACTCTTGAGCGTTTGGACGCTTCCACAAGCGAAATTATTACAGCGTCCAACAATTTGCGAATCTGGTTTGGGTGAATTAATTGCGATCGTGGCGTTGAGCGCTCGGCACATTGCGCTGATTTCAGGAGACGAGCAATCCACTCGGCTCGATCTATTCAACCGTCGCGGACGGAAGTTTGGCACACTCAATTTACCCATTCAACTCAAGCAAATTTTCTCAACCTCGCAGCCTTATTGTTTCGTTGGCATCGAGCACGAACAGGATCGCTCGATCGTCTTGATTCACCTCAAGCCTTATCGATTGATTCGGATCGCGATCGCGATTTCTCCCAAGTTTGTCGCTGCTTTCTCTTGGGGCGTGGTGGTTTGCAGTGAGAATCAATTGATCGCTCTCAATTACGAAGGGGAACAGATTGGACGATCGAGCATTCCGATTCATACGTGCGCGATCGCGGCTTATGGAGAAAATGGATTAGCGATCGCGACCTGGCATCAAGCACAAAGCAAACTCTATACGCTGAACCTTGAGTCGATTCGTACCGCAAACTTGTAATCTAGATCTAGTCTTCAGAGTTAGTAAGATATGGGTTTTGACTGGTTAACTCCTAGCCATTTCATTATGTTTGGGTGGCTTGTGGGGTTTGCGATCGCGCATAGTGGTTTGGCATCGTTGCGAATGGCGGCAGAAAAACGAATCGGTGCAAGACTGTATCGGGTGATTTTTGCGCTTGTCAGTTTGGGAATTGCGGTTCCGATGCTGATTTATTTTTTCAATCATCGGTACGACGGATTACAGCTTTGGAACGTTCAAGGAATTCCGGGCGTGTCCGAATCGGTTTGGATACTGTCGGCAATTTCGTTTCTGTTTCTCTATCCAGCGACTTTTAACCTGTTAGAGATCGCAGCGGTGCAAAAACCGCAAGTGCATTTGTACGAAACTGGAATTATTCGGATTACCAGACATCCGCAAATGGTCGGACAGATTATTTGGTGCATTGCTCATACAGTATGGATTGGGACAAGTTTTATGATCGTCACCTCGATCGCGCTGATTTTGCATCACTTATTTGGGGTGTGGAACGGCGATCGACGATTGACCCTAAGATTTGGCGAGGCGTTTGAAGCCGTGAAAGCTAGAACCTCGATCCTTCCGTTTGGAGCGATCGCCCAAGGCAAACAGACGCTGGAACTCAAAGAATTTTTACGTCCTGCATACCTTGGCGTGGCGGCATTTACGCTGTTGTTTTGGTGGCTTCACCCTCTTGTAATTCGTGCATCTGGGAACGTACCCTGGTAGCATGATCCCAAGTCTTAGTAAAAAACAAATAATATCTTTGGAGAACTATGCAAGCAGGAATTAGTGAAGGGGCGTTTCAGCAAGAGGTTCTTGAGTCAGCGACCCCGGTTCTTGTGCATTTTTGGGCACCTTGGTGTAGCATCTGTCGGCTGATCGAGCCATCGCTGAATTTACTTTTGAAGGAGTATGGAGGGCGATTAAAGCTTGTCGGCATTAACGCAGATGACAATTTAAAGCTGGCTAGTCGGTATCGGATTACAACCTTGCCGACGGTGCTGCTGTTTGAAGGTGGTCAAGTGTTGCATCGCTTGGATAGCTATCAACGGCGTGAGGAGTTACGATCGATTCTTCAAGAAATTTTGGTCGCGCCTGTAAGCGTGAAAGTGAAGAGTCTATAGTCACGACTAAAAAATAATTTGAGAGCGGTCGAACTAAATTCGATCGCTTTTTTATTGGTGATTTCAGTATGTGTTCATTTGGCGATCGTGAGTAGGACTGTCCGGATACGGGATTACACTGGGTGTAGATTCATTTCGGGTAGAAAAACATGTTTTAATCGACACGCTACTCCGCCGTTTATCGTGTGTCTCCAAATGCGTATCAATACTTTAGCTGTCTTGATTCACGCGCTTTTTTCTATATTTGCGCCCCCAGTTACGGTTGCTCAAATTGTGCCTGATAGCACATCTGATTCTAAAGTTACGTCTTCACCAAATAATACTCAACTTTTAATTACCGGAGGTAGCGCGGAAAGTCGTAATTTGTTTCATAGTTTCGATCGCTTTTCGCTAGGTTCAGGACAGAAGGCAATTTTTGCGCCTGATAGCTCGATCGCGAACATTATCACGCGGGTAACAGGTACGGAAGCCTCTCGAATCGATGGCACGATCGCGGTAAATGGCAACGCGAATTTATTTTTCATCAATCCGAATGGAATCGTCTTTGGACAGAATGCTTCATTGGCGATCGCGGGTTCATTTTTTGCATCTACTGATCCAGGGTGGCGATTTACCGATAGCGTGAATCAATCTAAGCCGCCTTTGTTGACGATCAGTGCGCCGATCGTGAATCTGGGGAACTTGAACGTCGGCGGGGATTTGTCGATCGTGGCTGGAACGGTTTCAGGTTCAGGACAGTTCACCGCTGGAAATCGGATTGGAATTACGACGAATACCCTGACGCTCGATCGAGCAAGAATTTCAGCCCCGAATGGAATTGGTTTGGATGTTCAAGATGCCACCTTGAGCGACAGTCGAATTGATTCAACGGTTGGCGATATTGATGTTAATGCTCGATCATTCACACTTCTGAACGGTGCAACGATTAATACAAGCATTCCAGCGAATTCACAAGGTCGATCAGGGAACATCAATCTCAATATTCAAGATACGCTGACAATTCTCGGTCAATCTCCAAGTGGAACTCCAAGCGGCATTACCAGTACGATCGACGGACAAGGAATTGGCGGAAACATCACGATTCGTGGTGATTCGCTGCAAATGTCGGGCGGGAGTCAGATTTTTACGGTTTTGAATGGAACGGGTCAGAGTGGCTCGATCGATATCGCGACGAGGAATGATGTTCAGCTACTAGGTGCGGGCAGTCAGCAAACCAGAATTGGGAGTGCTGTAACTTCAGAAGGAATTGGGCAAGGTGGCGATATTCGGATTACGGCGCAAACGGTTTCGTTATTCGATCGAGCCAAGATTGATGTTTATACGGACGGTGCGGGAACTGGAGGCGGAATTAATGTAACGGCACGCGATCGCATTTTGATTCAAGGCACTGGAATCGTTGATCCGATTTGGACAGAATTGCTCTCGACTTTGCTTGTGAGTCAGAACTTGACCTTTTATGACGGTTTAGTTAGAGATCAAGGTCGGATTTTGTTTCCTATCAGCGATGTGATTGCTTCTACAACTAAACAGACAGGTGTGTTAGCAGGATCAGCAACAGGGCGAACCGGAGCAATTCAGCTAAACGCACCGAACATTGCGATCGTCGATCAAGCATTGATTTCTTCCAATAACTGGAGAATTGGAGATAGTGGAACGATTCGACTGAACGCAACTGAAAACATCTTAGTGAAAGATAGCTATCTGTTTGCCAGTGTGTTGATTGGAAGAGGAGCCGATCTAGATATTGATACACCGAACCTTCGATTAGATCAAAGCAAGATTGTTGCAGGAACAGGATATGCCACAGGTGGAACGATTACGCTGAATGTTCCTAACGTGTTGCTATTGCGAAATGGAAGTACGATCGCGGCTCGATCCTATAACAACGCTGATGGCGGCAATGTCAATATTAATGCGGGATTGATTGTTGCAAAATCGAATGAGAACAGCGATATTATTGCGAATGCCTCTGAGGGTCGAGGCGGCAACATTCAGATTACGGCTCGATCGATGTTTGGCATTAAAAATCGATCCGTACAAACGACTGAAAGCGATATTAGTGCGAGTTCCAGGTTTGGGATGAGTGGAGAAGTGAAACTGACTGTTCTTCAGTCTGATCCAGGTTCTGAAGCGGTGAAGCTGCCAACAGAAGTAACCGATAGTTCGACTCAAATTGATCAAACTTGTTCGGCTCGATCGAGAATTAATAGTTTTACGAGAACTGGACGGGGTGGAATTGCTCCAGATTTAGCTGAAAGTAATCGATCGACTCCGGTTTGGATTGATAGTCGAAGTTCTCAAAGTTCTGCGGTTGTAGAGAAAGATACTCAGATTGTTGAAGCGACAGGTTGGATTAGAAACTCAGCAGGTCAGATTGAGCTTGTGCATGAGGGTTCAAATGCTCAAATGATCAGTCCAGTCGTGTGTGAGCATAAACAATGAAAAGACCTTATTTAATCTGTGTTGTTTTGAGTTGCTGTTTCGTTTTGATGATTCATCAGATTGCGATCGCAGTACCAGCGCTCGAACAAGCTCAGAATTTGAACAATCAAGGGAAACAACAGCTTGAACAAGGGAAACCCGATCGCGCTTTGCAACTTTGGCAACAGTCAGAAGCACTTTATCAACAGTCTGGAGATACGATCGGTGTTTTTGGAACTCGATTAAATCAAGCAAAAGCGTTACAGGCACTCGGATTGTATCGTCGTAGTCAAGAACTGCTGATTGCAATCGAACAATCTTTGCGATCGCAGTCCGATTCAGCACTCAAAGCAAATACTTTACTGACTTTGGGTAACGGGTTTCGATTGTTGGGGAATTTAGAGCGATCGCAACAGTCATTACAAGAAAGCTATGACATTGCAAAACGGCTTCGATCTCTGCCAGATTTACAAGCCGCAGTCTTTCATTTAGGCAATACGTTCACAGTTCAGAAGCAATACAAATCGGCACAATCCGCCTATCAAGAAGCGATTCAAATTCCTGGATCTCTAAAAGTAACAGCACAGATCCAACTCGTTAAGCTCTTGTTAAAAACACAACAGAATGCAAGTACCTTGATCAATTCTATTCAGCTTAAAGATGCTACTACGTATGAAAAGATTGAGTTTGCTCGATTAATCAAGAACAGTGAACCTAAGAAAGCGGCTCAGTTGTTAGCTCGATCGTCTCAAGAAGCACAGCAAATGAACAACGATCGAGCAGCATCATTTGCGATCGGGGAATTGGGTCACTTGTATGAACACACACAACAATGGCAAGAGGCACAGCAACTCACACAAAAAGCACTTAACATTGCAAAAAGCGTTCAAATACCAGAGCTTTCTTATCAATGGGAATGGCAGTTAGGGCGGATTCTCGTCGCAAAAAAGGAACTACAAGCCGCGTCTCAGTCTTACATACAAGCAATCACCACTCTACAATCGCTGCGCCAAGATTTGATTGCGATCGACCAAGATATTCAATTCTCATTTCGCGAACAAGTGGAACCTGTTTACCGAGAATTCGTTGATCTGCTGCTGCGTGGAACAGTTTCTCAGGACACTCTCAAACAAGCTCGTCAAACGATCGAAGCTCTACAGCTTGCAGAATTGAACAATTTCTTCAGAGAAGCTTGTCTAGATACGGTTCCAAGAGCCGTAGATGAGATGGATCAAAAAGCTGCGGTCATCTATCCGATTATTTTGCCCGATCGATTAGAAATCATTGTCTCACTCCACAATCAACCGCTTCAGCGTTACACCACTGTAGTTCCTCAAGCTCAAGTGGAAACAGTGATCAATCAAATGGTTCAATCGATGCGAGTCACTTCATTTCCCCAAGAGCGATTTGCGGTTGCACAACAGTTATATCAATGGTTAGTTCAACCCGCGATCGCATCACTTCAGCAACAGTCGATCAAAACCTTAGTCTTTGTGATGGATGGAGAGTTACGACGAATCCCGATCGCGGCTTTGCACAATGGACAGAACTATCTGATTGAACAGTATGCGATCGCGGTAACACCCAGCTTACGATTGTTCCGCTCAGGTGCGATCGCGTCAAAACAACCTCGCGCGATCATTGCAGGATTAAGCGAAGCGACTCAAGGAATTGATCCTTTACCTGGAGTTCAGCAGGAAATTGAGCAAATCAGTCAGAGGCTTGCTGCAACTATCTTGATCAATCAGAGCTTTACAGTACGATCGCTCTCGGCAAAGCTTCGATCAAATTCTGCTCAAATCGTTCACCTTGCAACACATGGTCAATTTGGTTCGACCGCGCAAGACACGTTTATTCAAGCTTGGGACGGCAAGCTGAATTTGAATGATTTGCAGGCGATGTTAACTCAGCGGAACTCAGAAAATCCGATCGAGCTTTTAGTTCTTAGTGCTTGTGAAACAGCAAAAGGAGACAAACGAGCAGCGCTAGGAATGGCGGGAGTTGCAGTGCGATCGGGTGCTCGAAGTACTTTAGCAACGCTTTGGAGAGTCAACGATTTATCAACGGCAATGCTCGTTAAAGAATTCTATGCTCAGTTTACATCTGGAAAAGTTTCGCGATCGCAAGCACTTCGACAAGCTCAACTTAATTTACTGAACCAAAAGAAATATGATCACCCATTTTACTGGGCATCTTTTGTTCTGGTTGGCAACTGGCAATAAGCTGAAGTTTCATCAAAGCTTCATCTCTTTTATCTGAGAAACAAAATACACTAAGTACGCTCAAGACAATTTCTTCCCATCATTATGAAAGCTCCGAAGTCTCTCAATTCAGCATCGTTACTCGCAGGTTCATTGATTGTTACTTTAAGCACAATTAGCTTTTCTAAAGTAACTCTAGCCCAATCGATCGAGCCACCCGCTGGACTGCCTGCCCCTCAAACAACCACCAGCGGTGGAAGTCGTCCAAGCGATCGTGCTTGTGTCCAATCCTCAAAATCAATGCCATTGACCGCGATCGCATCTCGCCAGTCGGTCGGACTCACGATGCACGATCGACCGACGGTTTGGGTATATCTCTCACCTACGCAAGCGAAGACTCTTGAATTCAGCTTGTTTGACCAGAATCGGAAAGGCATTTATCAAACGACGATCGATATCAACAATCGAACTGGCTATGTCGCGATCGCGATCCCTTCTTCTGCGCCTGCATTGAACCAAAATCAGCCGTATTACTGGACAGCCGCGCTCGTTTGCAATCCGAATGATCGAACTAGCGATTGGATTACGGGGGGCTGGATTCAACAGCAAGCGATTAATCCCGTTCTTCAACAGCAATTGAATCGAGCGACTGTCATTGAGCAGATTCGATTGATTGCGAAGGCTGGATTTTGGTACGAAGCGGTTGATACTTATTTGCGATCGCAGCAAGCTAACCCGAACGATCCGCAACTCACTCAAGTTTGGGCGGAATTGGTGAGGACTGGGAATTTGAAAGGGTTAATCTCTCAAGCCAATACAAGTTATAAGGATTAAGGACGGTGACAGCGGCGATGCAGTTCTCGAACCTGCTCGGAAAGTTCGGGAACTGGACCCTCTACTACCAATTGAGGAACGATCTCTTGAATGGGTAGCGATCGTACCGGAAGTGCAGGGACTCCTAATTCAGTCAGCCAAGTTGTCAACTGTGCAGACGAGGCAACATACACAATTCGACCTAGACCGACCCACCCGTGAGCCGCCGCACACATCGGACAATGTTCACCAGACGTAAAAACCGTTGCTGCTGCACGTGCTTCAGGAGACAGATTTTCTGCCGCCCAACGTGCGATCGCAAATTCAGGATGGCGGGTCTGGTCTCCTGAACCAACGCGATTGCGATCCTCAAACAGAACGGTTCCATCAGCGGCAACCAGAACGGAACCAAACGGTTCGTCGCCTGCTTCTAGTGCTTCGGTTGCCAGTTCTACACAGCGACGCAAATGCTGTAATTCAATGTTGGTTAGCATAGTGTGATCTTCGCGATACATCATCCCTGAAGTATCTTCCTACAGTTTCCGAGGGCTGCCATCTCTCCTCCGCCACTTGGAGAAAATTGGAATTTGCGACACGATCGACAAATTGAAAACAATTCCCTCGGTCGATCGCGTCAAGGAACCTGAAGCATCGTCGCAAAGAGTCTCAGGGTCGATCGCTGCGATCCGAATTGCGCTTTGCTCCTCGATCGACTAACAGTTTAATAATTTGAGTGCGATCCTGTTCTCCGCTCGTAATCACACCTGTTGTCGCATCCAAAGCTTGATCTCCCACTTCTGCGATCAGTGCTTTGCCATCATCAGGAGTGGCAGCAATCAGCAGTTTCATCGTGTCCAGTCTTCCCCAAAACGCTGCCTCTACTAAGCTCGCTCCGTCAGGTTTTGCACCTGCTTGCAAAAGTATGTTCACCTGTTTTGGTTCTCTCGCCCAGTACAAAGCGGACTGTCCTTTAGGATTGCGAACATTTACCGATGTACCTACTTGAATTAAAGCCTGGAGTTCATTGAGTAATCCATACTGCGCTGTTTTAATCACCAGTTGTTCGCGTGTGTTTTGCACCTCTCCACGCTGGGCTGGAGCAAACACATAAGGATCAGTTCCTTGATAATCAACTCTACCGAAGAATAGACCGCAAACCCAAAGTAGAATTGGAACTAAAACAGCAATTCCTGCTGCTTGCTTTGCTGGGAGCGATCGCCAAAGCAATAAGCTACTCCCCCCGATCGCGGCGCAAATCAAAACGATTATTCCAGTTCGACTGGCAAGAATCAGTGCAAGACTCGCAACGGCTTCCGGGAGCAGAGATAGCCATGCCAGAATCAGAATGCAGTTCAAGCCCCAAAACGCAAAAGCAGAAAAGCCCCAAATTGGAATGACAAGAAATCGAAGTGCATAAACCCATCTGCTTGTTCTAGACATAATCTAAACCTTAGTACTGAGTCTATTGAGATTGAACTATGCTGATGAGTTCCTGCCTATCCTCCAGTTTTGTAGGCGGCACAGTGTGTTTATGTAAAACAAAAAAGCGATCGCGTTAATGCGATCGCTCTCTTTCTCTAAGTTGGACCTTAGAGGATGTTTGAGAAGGATAAAAAGCGGCTTTGCTGCGTTGCGAGTCCGCCCGGAAATGAATCTCCGGGCTAATGGAGGAAACCCCGCTGAAGCGGACTAAGAGCGTAATACGGAGTTCTTAGCCCAGTTTAGTGGGCTTCCCCCGATTAGCCCGGAGATTTATTTCCGGGCGGGTGAATGCGATCAACGATTACTTCTCAAACATCCTCTTAGACCGTCATAATGTCTTTTTCTTTCTCTGCTAAAACCTTTTCAACTTCAGCAATATACTTATCAGTCAGCTTCTGAATTTTCTCTTGAGTATCACGAGATTGGTCTTCAGAAATCTCCTTATCCTTTTCCTGTTTCTTCACCGCATCAACACCATCGCGTCGAATATTTCGGATCGAAACTTTGCCCGCTTCCGCATATTTCGCCGCCAGTTTGACCAATTCCTTGCGTCGATCGCTAGTTAACGGTGGAATATTCAACCGAATCGATTGACCGTCATTATTCGGTGTTAAACCGATATCTGAGAGTGAAATCGCTTTCTCGATCGAGTTCATCGCACTGCGATCGTAGGGTTGAATTTGAATCGTCGTCGAATCGGGCGTAGAGATGTTTGCCAACTGTTTCAGCGGCGTGTCTGAGCCGTAATATTCAACAACGATTTTATCGAGCAAGCTCGAATTGGCGCGACCTGTTCGGATTGTATTGAAATCCCGACGAACCGAATCGATCGCCTTTTTCATGTGGTCTTCAACATCAGCAAACTTCACAAAAACCTCCGACAATGGTTCCGATAGATTCTCCTGTGACTGCCCGCTTAACATTTCCGCGCACAGACAAGTCAAATACGATAATGGGGATATTGTTATCTTTGCACAATGCGATCGCTGTGCTGTCCATCACCTGCAAATCCTGCGTTAAAACGTGCGAGTAGGTTAAACTCTTGAACCGTTTGGCATCTGGATTTTTCTTCGGATCAGAATCATATACCCCATCTACCTTTGTAGCTTTAAACAAGACCTCTGCATTGATCTCAGCGGCTCTGAGGGCAGCGGTCGTATCCGTGGTGAAGAACGGATTACCAGAACCCGCCCCAAAGACAACGACTCTACCTTTTTCCAAATGCCGGATTGCGCGACGGCGGATATACGGTTCCGCCACTTCTTGCATTGCGATCGCGGTTTGGACTCTGGTTTGAATGCCGATTTGCTCTAGGGCATCTTGCAGCGTCATGGCGTTCATGACTGTGGCAATCATGCCGATATAGTCAGCGGTGGCGCGTTCCATGCCTGCGGCTGCACCCTTTATTCCCCGGAAAATATTCCCACCGCCAACCACGATCGCGACTTGAATTCCTTCGTTGACTAATTCTGCCACTTCTTCAGCAATGCCATGAACGACGGCAGGATCAATCCCATACGATAGCTCTCCCATCAGAGCTTCGCCGCTAAGTTTGAGCAGAATCCGCCGATACGTGACTCCCATGTATTTTTTTGTCGATAGTTGTTTCCAACTAAAGATAGCAGTTGATCGGAATTTTGTGACCAGTTTGGCGATCGAGTCGTAACTTTTTTAGACGTAAGAAAATTCGAGAATAGCGTTTGCAGTGAGTTCGGGTTTTTCGAGGTGGGGAACGTGTCCGCACTGTTTGATCCAGATGAGTTTGCTGTTTGCGATCGCGCTTTCAAACCGTTTCGCATCTTTCGTTCCAAGGATTTTGTCCGAATCGCCCCAAAGGATTAATGTCGGGCAAGTAATTTCAGAAATTCGATCGCTCAAGAAGTTGTAGCCGCCACTTTTTGTGAATGTAATTAAAGCTTCGTTCCAGCGAGACAATTTCAGGTGTAAAGCAGCACAAAGCTCCGCGTCTTCCGTGACAAAGTTTGGATCGTAGTAAGCTTTGAGACTGACGCTTTTCCGTACATTCGGTTTTCTTAAAAACTCGGTAGCGAGATAGCCTAAAGGCGGAATGAGAAATTTACCGATCGCAGGTCCCGCTGCAAATCCAGCACTATCAAGTAGAACGAGCTTTGAGACTGCATCGGGATGAGAGAGGGTGAAATCGATCGCGGCTGCTCCTCCCATTGATGCCCCGACTAAAATCACAGGTTGAGCAATCTTCTCTTTCCAAAAATCATAGAGATGCGTTTTGATTGCTTCTGGGCTGAAAGGGACGTTTTTGGGTCGATCGGTAAATCCAAATCCGAGTAAATCAACTATCCAAGTATCGTGATGTTCTGCAAGCTTCGGTAACAATCGGCGGAATTCAAACACTGAACTATCGAAGCCGTGAATGAGCAGGATTGGAATACCGCCTGTGCCTTGATGCACGTATGCAGTTCCGATCGATTCTAGACTGATTGAAGTGGGAATCGGCGATCGACGAATTTGACGCGCAAGAGCGATCGAGGTTTCTTCAGTGAGTTGAGCAACTTCGGACGGGAGAAAGCTTTCAAACATTATCAATACAAGAGATGCGGCTTCTACATTATTGTAAAACGATGTTTGCGCTTACCTAGCAACGTGGACTGAATCAGCTTCTTTCTCAGCATTTCCCGCAGCAATGAAGCGACAGCGAGTAGTCTTACTGAGAAAATCGCGACGTTTGTGGTGAATGTCGTAATGTTTGTGATGAATGTCGTAATGTTTGTGATGAATGTCGTAATGTTTGTGATGAATGTCGTAATGTTTGTGATGAATGTCGTAATGTTTGTGATGAATGTCGTAATGTTTGTGATGAATGTCGTAATGTTCGTGGTGAATGCTGCGGTTTTCACGAAGAACGGTTTAACGATCGTGGTGACAGGTTGAACGGATACGACGACAGGTTGAATGGATGCGACGACAAGCGAAGCGGATACGGTTCTGGCTGCGAACGAAGTTGAATCGAGTTATTTGTTGGGAAATTTGCATTTGACCTCGATTTCAAAGTTACCTTCGCTGTTTGCTTCAGCCAGGAAGGGAGTGCCATTCTAGAGCACAATTAATTCAACATTCAGCCCCAAAACCTGCCCACTCTGAGCTAATCCGACATCCGCTGTTGTTATCTTCGTTTCAGATTTATGCGCGATCGCTAAATGTAAAGCATCCAGTGTTCTCAACGCTGTATCGAATCGGCAAATCCAGTCTCGCGCCCACTGATAATGAATGAACCGCTTCAATCTGTAATCGCTGGTAGATTCCTGCATCTAAATCCGACTGAAAATCGATCGAGATCTGCTGTGCTTCATCTAACGTTAATTGCCGTTGTCGCACCTTTCGGGACAAGGCAGAATAGAATTCCACTTCAGTCAAATTGCTAATTATCAGTTCAACTTCTTGTAGCAAAACTTCGTCAACGCGATTACTTAGAGGCTCTGTACAATATGCTGGAACAATAATACTTGTATCCAAATAGCTCAAAATCGTTCCTCTTGCCGCATTTCAATCACCGTTTGTTCTCCATGACTGACCGAAACCCTAGCTCGACGTTGGCGCAATTGATCGACCCACTGCGATCGCGATCGACTGCGTGAAATGGAAGAGTCTTCATGCGAAAGATCTGGCAGAATCGATTTCAAGTATTGAAGCGTTTGCTCTACGGCGCTATCAGGTGCTGTCTCTAGCACTTTGAGAAGTTCATCCTTAGTGATGTAGAAAAGTCCTGAAACGATTAGTTTATCGAGAGTCTTATGTGAGACAAGAATAGCTTGGGCGGGGCAAATTGTGAGATGCTCAAGTTCCTACACCAAAGCAATCTTATGCAGTTG